>CAYMQX010000304.1:0-3469 GCA_964392495.1 uncultured Anaerolineaceae bacterium | reverse complement strand
GCCTTTGTCCATGGCCAGGTGGAAAGCGAAACCCCGGCCAGATTCACCACCGCATCCATTTCATTCATGAGGTGTCCCCAGCCATCGAGGGTGCTTCCATCCCATGCAACCACCTCGAACCCCTCTACGGCGCTTTTCTGTTCCGGATCCCGGCTGAGAGCCCAGACTTGATGCCCATCACCAAGAAGCGATGCTGCCAGCCAGCGGCCAATAAATCCGGCTCCCCCGGAAATCAGTACTTTCATACCAGTTTTCTCCATTGTATCGAGCGCCATACGGCCTTTTGAAAAGCAGTATAATCGTGCCTATTGTAGAGGCTCCATGAATGAGCCAGTCTTAGTGCTCAACGCGAATTTCGAGCCGATCAACGTTTGTACAACACGGCGGGCCATCAGTCTGCTGCTTTCAGGCAAGGCTGACATGGTGGTCAATGGCCGCGGCCACATCCATACCGTTTCGGAGCCCCTGCCTCGACCTTCAGTCATCAGGCTGGAAGAACAGATCCACAGACCACGTCCCAGAGTGAAGCTGACTCGACGGGAAGTTTTTCGACGTGACAATTATACCTGTCAGTACTGCGGACGAAGGGACGGCGGCCTTACTGTGGACCATGTAAGGCCCCGGCACCAGGGGGGGGAGCACATCTGGACGAATGTGGTAGCTGCCTGCCCATCCTGCAATCACCGCAAGGGAAGCCGTGATCTTGGCGAGATCCAAATGCATCTTTTGCGGCTGCCGAAAGAGCCACCCGCAAGTGCCGCCTATCTGTACGGCAGGCATCTTATCGAGTACCATGAATGGGAACCGTTCATAACCGGCTGGTAGAATAACTTCCTCCATGAGAGGAAGTTTTTTTGGGGGGGCTTGGAAACCCCGGAAATCTCAGAGCTCGAGTTCCATGAAATCATGTGCAAGCATAATGCGCCGCCTAAATTGCCCCCGGGCCTCCGTGACCGGATCTCCGTTGGAAAAACGGCCTGTCGGATAATGGATCAGGCAAAGCGTTTCCGCATTCGCCCGCATCGCAATCTCCGCAGCCTGGGCTGCCGAGGAATGCCCGGCCTGCTCACCGGTGGCTTCATGGATCAGTACATCCGCCCCCTCTGCCAATCGCGTCACTTCTTCGCAGGGCTCCGTATCGCACGAATAAGCCAGTGAACGGCCCGACTCATGAAAATCAAAACGTATCCCCAGATTGGGGATAAAATGCCGGACAGGCGAGCCAGTCACCTTGAAATCCGGGCAGTCAAGTATCAAAACCTTTTCCATCAATGAGATGCGATGAAAAGCCACCGGATAGAAATCAGGCCACTCCGACCACGAGAATAATCCCATCATCTGTTCGACACGGTCGAGCGTATATTGCAGGCCGTAGACATTCAGCTGCGAGGTGCGTCCTTGCAACCACATATCCATCAATAATAGGGGCAGGCCGGATACATGGTCGGGATGGAAATGGGTGATGATCACATCCGTCAGTCGATGGAAATCAAATCCCGCTTTCTCCAGTCGCAGGAGAGGATTCCCGCCGCAATCCACCAACACCATTCGCTGAGCGCCTGCGATGACCATATGGGTATTTTCATGTCCCGGCGTGGAGGTCGCGTTGGATGAACCCAGTATGACAACTCTGGACATATATACCTACTTGAGAACAGCCAGTATGATTAAAGGCGTGATATAGGTTTCGATGACCGCGGCCAAACACAGGAGCGGGAGAATCAATCCCACAAAGATCCGCGCCCAATTAGCGATCAAGTCGATAATAACCTCCCCCAACGACCTGCCCGCGTTTGGAGTTACCAACGCCCCGCTCATATGCAGAACGGCGGCTGCGCTCAGCATCAGAGCGGGGATCTCGAAGATCCCATGTGGAAGAATGCCGGCAGCGAACACCAGTATCGGGGGTTTTCCAAAATATGCAAAAAGGCTGACCACAGCGCCGATCAATCCCACGTTGATCAGATAGAACATGATGCCTAGAACCCCAAAAGAGCTTAAGCCCGCCAGGTACATTAGAGCCGTGGCGCGAATATTATTAAACAGCAGAGAAGGCACGTTCATTTGGGTTCCCGGCTGGATCAGGCTGGGAATCTCGCTTAACCGTTCGGATATCCTGGAAAGGCGGTCGGCAGAATCGTTTGCGTACCAGTGGGGCGCATTCTCAGTCACCTGTTCGTACCCCAGCCCGCTGCCCAGGATACCGATCAAAAGGATGATGGCCAGCGGCACCCTCAGCCGATGGAGGGCGGGGAAAACAGCCCGCCGGTACCAGTCCCCGGGTGATCGCGCCTGCAAAAGGAAAGAGCTCCAAAAGCTCTTCCATATCCAGCGCAGGTTGAGTACGTCAATCTCACGCCCCAGCAGATACTCCCGCTGGAAATGGGCAATTCCAACCCGGATGAGGAGGCCTGCCAGGATGACCACCGCTATAACAGCCAGCCAGAGCACATTTCCATTCCCCCAGAAGAGCAGGACACTTTCACCCTGAAGAAGAAAGGCCACAGGCAGGATCACGAACGAGGCCAACAAGTTGGCGGCTTTCACAGAAGTGGATTGGACCGAGATGATGATGGCTCCACTGACCATCAGCACCGAATGTGCGGCGGTCAACACAAAAAGTTGGAGGATGACCGGTGCTTTTGGAAGCGTGAGATCCAACCCTTGTACCAGCAGGAGATAGATACATATGGCCAAATAGCTTGCCGATAGTGGCGTCAATATTCCGACCAGGAATTTCCCAAGATAGATCTGCCAATCTGCGAGCGGCAGGCTGAGAAGCGGTTCGATTGTGCCGCGCTCTTTTTCGCCTACGAACGCCTCCAGGGCAACTACCAGTGAAATTGTATTTGGGAAAAAGCCGATGATAAGAATGGAGAACGGCACCAGGCTGTCGACCACCAGGTCGGCACCGTAACGCTGGACGAAAGACACTGTTTGGTGGGCAACCAAATTCATTAGGAACGGAAAGCCCAGCGTAAGAACCCCAAGCGGGAACAGGACCCGCCAATCGCGGAGCTGATCGCGGAGTTCGCGCCCGGCAACCAGCCAGACCATGTGAATTCTAGCCTGCATCTCCGCCTACCTTCACCTCCGACATCACCTTCAAGTACACCTGCTCAAGGCTGCGCGGTACCTCCTGAAAGGTCAGGAGCGGTGCATGTACTGTAGAAAGCGATTCCAGCAAGAGGGGATTCGCAATTCGGGGTTCCTCCACCTTGAAACGGATGCTTTCAGGAGAACTCTGCAGCAATTCAACCCCATGCGGGAGAGCAAGCCCCCCGGCATCCCATGCCCTTGATAGCCTGGCCGCATATTCCACACTTCCCAGGACGCGATCCTTCAAATCCTGGAGTGTGCCCTGCATCAAAATCCGCCCGCGATAGATAATCACCACAATATCTGCGAGAGCTTCAGCCTCCGCCAGGTTGTGCGTACAGATCACGATCGCACGCCGGGAGGATCGCAG
>CAYMQX010000303.1:0-4307 GCA_964392495.1 uncultured Anaerolineaceae bacterium | reverse complement strand
GGGGCGGGACAGCGCCAGCAGCAGGAACGCCCCTTCCACCAGCAGGGATACAACGCCAAAAGGCGTGAACCATTCCTCCATGTTCATGCCGGGCATCCCGATCGTCCGGCTCCAGGCATACCCGGCGATGGAGCCTGCCGCGATCACTCCTCCCAGCGCCCAGCCCCAGGCCTGCCGGTGCTGGATGGCAAACGCAGCCAGCAGCGAGCCGAAGAAATTCGCAGCAAAGAGCCAGCCCATGTAGGCGGCCTCTTCGTATTCGCCCTGGGCGGTGAGCAGGTGCAGCAGGCCAACCTCCAGGATCAGGAGGATCGGCAGCCAGTGGGAAAAACGTGAGCGTATGGGTTGCATGGGGATCTACTCCGTCAGAAGCCGCTTGAGGTCGGAGGCCATATCTTCGGGCGGGGTGCCGGGGTCCCAGCGCAGGCGCAGGTCCCCGGCGGAATCCACCACATAGATACGGCTGGAGTGTGTCTCGCCGCCGTCCAGAACCACCACCCCGTAAGCATCCCAGATCCGGGAAAGCTGCTCGGGGCTGCCCGGGATGCCCACGAAGGCGGGATCGAACCGGGCGAGGAAATCCTTCATCGCCTGCGGGGTGTCGCGCACCGGGT
The DNA here is from genome assembly GCA_964392495.1 of uncultured Anaerolineaceae bacterium. Lineage (GTDB taxonomy): Bacteria > Chloroflexota > Anaerolineae > Anaerolineales > Villigracilaceae > JACPVF01. The sequence continues at coordinate 3,693 of CAYMQX010000303.1, read as the reverse complement.
CGGTGCTGACCAGCACCACCTGCACCTGCGAGGCCCGGTCGCCGAGCAGCTCGCGCGCCAGCTTGAGGTGGGCCATCGCCAGGGGACATTCGTCCACGCAATTGGTAAAGCCGAAGGAGACCAGGACCAGGCTGCCGCGCCGGTCGGAGAGCCGGAAGGTGGAGCCATCCTGGTCGGGCAGGTCGATCTCCGGCGCGGAGGCGCGCGGCTGGACCAGTTCGCCCTTGAAGGCGGGGCGGAAGGCGGAGCAGGCCTGGAGAGCCAGCGCGGCCGCCAGCAGGATCGCCACCAGACTCCGGCGGAGGGTCGTCATTTTTATCTTGCCTCGATGGGCTCGAGTATCAGGCCGCCGAACATCAGCGTGACCTGCATCCCCGGTTTCACAGCCCCCCCGGCATTGGGATAGAGCAGGAAGAGGTCGGCGCCATCCTCAAAGAGCAGCTTGCGGGCAAGGTCCTCCGCGGAGGGGTGGAGGGTCCGCCCGTCGACGCGCAGCACGGGGAAGTTGGCCTTATCCTCCAGCAGGAGGCGGACCTTCTGCGCATCCACAAATTTCAGGCGCAGGTCCACCATGCCACCTGCGGCGGTCACCGCAACGAGGTTCACCCGCAGACCGTAGCGCTGCTCCAGTGCCTGCTGCGAGAGCGTGGGGAGCGGCTGTGCCGGGGAGGGCCGGAGCAAATAAAATCCAATTGCAGCCAGGAGTACAAGGACCAGAGCCCCCAGGGCAAACCGGAAGCCCCCCCGGCGAAGGAATAAGTGTCGTTGTGCAAGGGCAGCCTGCATACCAGATAAACTCCTGCGCTGCGGGGGTCCTGAAAAGACCACCCGCAGCGACACGAAGATCCAAAAGGTCTGGAGGCCCCGGCAGGACCGGGACCTCCAGGAACAGCGTCCGAATTACGGAAGGTCGAAGGCATCCAGGTCCTGAGCGCCGAGGACCAGACCCAGGCCGGTGCCATCGAAGTACGTGGACCAGGCGCCGGTATCGTAGAAGACCACATCCTCATCCTCCGCCGCGCCGAGCACGGGCAGGGTTGTGCTGGTATTCTCGAAGGAGAGGTAGAAGTGGGCGACATCCACCCAGACCAGCCCGTCCACGTTGGCGCCCGAGGCAAGCCCCAGGAGGCTGCCCGTCCCGCTGGCATCCACCACGCGGGTGAAGGCGCCGGGACCGTCCCAGCGATAGATATCGGCATCGTCGCCGCTGCCGCCCGCGCCGGGTGGGACGGTGGAATTACCGGTGGAGAAGTAGAGCGTGCCGCCGGAAATGCTGATCGCATCCAGGTCGGTGGCGGCCACCCCATTGGCGCTGCCATCGAAGAACAGCGACCAGGTCCCGGCGTTGTAATAGACCACATCCTCATCCTGTACGGCGCCGACGACCGGCAGGGTCACGGATCCGCTGAAGGACATATAGAAATGGGTGGCGTCCACACGGTCGAAGCCGTCCACATTGACCCCGCTCCCCAGGCTGTAGGGTGCAGCGGTGATATCGATGACCCGGCTGAACGTACCGGAGCCGTTATAGAAGTAGATGTCCGCATCGTCGGCGGTTCCGCTCACACCGGGCGGGTTGCTCGAACCGCTGGTGGAGAAATACAGCGGGCCGCTCACAATGGTCACGGTATAGACCTCGCCCACGAAGGGCAGACCGGCGGAGGGCAGGGCATTCCCGGCGATATCCACGATGCCGGTGGGGGAGGCCAGGTTAAGTCCCAGCGTGCCGGAACCGTTGCCCGTGACAGCCGTGACCGTCCAGGTGGCGGCGGAGCCGGAGACCGAGGTGATGGCAGCGCTGGCGGAAAGCCCGGTGCGCACCAGGGCAAAGTTGGCGGCGCTCACGCCGGTGACGGCCTCGGAGAAGGTGACGGTGTAGTGGACGGTCCCCGGTGTGGTGGGGCTGGGATCGAGGCGCGTGATGCTGAGCACGGCCGGCGGCGTCTTGTCCACCACCAGCATATAGCTGCAGTCCATGGCGCTCCAGTTCCCGGCGGCATCCTTGACATGCACGCAGAAGGGATGCGGACCGGCGCTGAGCCCGTTGATGACCACCAGGGGCACATCCGCGAAGCCGTTCTCGACCGGGCTGTTGAAGTTGCCATCGCTGGCGACAAAGGCGAAGCCGGTGCCGGTCGTGCCGGGGAGGTCGATGAATCCCTCGGCGAGGCTGAGCTTTGAGCCGCCCGTGGAGGCGTCGCTGAAGCTGGCGGTGACGCGCACAGCCTGGACGGAGGTATTGAGGGGCTTGGTCCCGTTGTTGGGGTTGTAGGTGGCGCTGACACTGGTGACGAGCGGCCCGACGGTATCAACGACCAGGCTGCCGGTGGCCTCCGTGCCCCAGTTGCCGAGAGCATCCTGGCCGCGCACATGCACGGTATGGGCGCCCGCGCTCAGGCCGGAGGGGATGATGACGGTCAGGGTCTTGAGGGAGGCCGGGGTCCCTACAGGGACCGCCACCGGAGCGCCCGAATCGACCCAATATTCCGCGGCGGTCACATTGCTGCCGCCCGTGGGCCCATCATTCAAGGTGAAGGACAGGTAAACGCCCAGCGTCCCGCTGCTGGGGTTGGGATTGAGGACCACATTGCTGGCGGCCGGACCGACATCATCGATGATCAGGTTGATATTGCCGGGCATACTCCAGTTGCCCCAGGCATCGCGGGCGCGGACGGAGACCAGGTGGGTGCCCACGCCGACGGACGGCAGGGGAGTGCTCAGCATCGCAAGGGGAGCCGGTGAACCCACCGGGATGGAGACCGGGGTCCCGGCGTCGATCGTGTACTCGAATTCCGCCACGTTGCTGTTGCCGGTGGTGGCCTCGTTGGCGGTCACGGAAAGCGTGACCGTCGAGGTGCCGGTGCTGGGGTTGGGCGAAAGGGAAAGCAGGGAGAGCAGGGGACCGACGGAATCCGGCCCGACGGTGGGTGACCCGCCGGTGACGTTCAGGAGGGCCAGCATCCCGCCCAGCCCGGCGTTCGCGCCGGTGCCGGCATGATTGCGCAGCAGCATGTTGGCATCATACAGGGCGAACTTGCTGGACTCGGGTGTGGTGGAAGGCGGAGCAATGAGCGCATCCAGGGTCTGTCCGGGGGCGATGGTCTCGGCAGCCATCCTGTGGGAGTGGAGGAAGGGACTACCATCCGCGGCCAGCACGGTCTGGGTGAAGCCGAGCAGGCTCATGTGGTGGCTCTGCTGGCCGGCGTTCACATAGCGCAGCAGCACCTTGTTCCCCGCCGTGACCGTGATGGAGTCCGTTCCGGGGTAGGCCTTGCCGTTGATCAGGAAATATTTGGGCGCATACTTGCGCATGTCGAAAACCGCGGGATTGGAAACCATGGCCGGATCGAACTCGCTCAGGACGACCAGGGCTTCCTGGTCGTAGGCGCTGGCCGCAGTCCCATAGGCCTGTCCGGCGGTTGCGGAGCGCACGATCAGGGTCCCGTACATGCCCATCGCCACCTGGTGCTGGGCGCCGGGGATCAGACCGGCTTCATATAGAAAGGTCCCGGGGCTGTCTGCGCTGAAGGTATACACCGCCGTCCCGGTGAGGGGGGCCGCGCCGAGTGTATCCGGGATCAAGCCCTGGCCCTGAAACAGCAGCGCAGAGCTTTCAGCCAGCGTGTTATGCAGGGTGACCTGCACACAATCGCCCTGGGTGACGTCCAGCAGCGGACCGGGAAGGGTGGCCGG
>CAYMQX010000302.1:0-4343 GCA_964392495.1 uncultured Anaerolineaceae bacterium | reverse complement strand
CCCCAGAACGACATGCTCGGCGTGGATTACATCATCCCCGACTTCGAGTACCTTCTGGATAAGGCCGACCGCGTCCTGGCCATTGTCATCACCCACGGTCATGAAGACCATATCGGCGCGATCCAGCACGTCATCACTGATATCTCCGCTCCCATCTATGCCACGCCTTTGACGCGCGGCCTGATTGAGGCCAAGCTCCTCCGCAACGGCGGCCTGGACAAAGCCGTCCTCAACACCATGCAGGCCGGTGAAAAACTCCAGATCGGCCCGTTCACCGTAGAGACCTTCCACGTCTGTCACTCCATCCCGGATGCTGTGGGTGTGGGCATCTCCACACCTGCGGGTCTTGTCGTCCACATGAGCGACTTTAAATTCGACCATACTCCCGTGGATGGTTGGCCTACTGATTACGCCAAACTTGCCGAGTTTGCTTCTCGCGGTGTGGACCTGCTTCTTTCCGACTCGACCAACTCCGAGCGTCCCGGCTGGACCCCCTCCGAGAAGGTCATCGGTCCCGCCTTCGACAAGGTCATTGCCGAGGCCGAGGGGCGCGTCATTATCGCCACCTTCGCCTCCCTCATCTCCCGCGTCCAGCAGGTCGCCGAGGCCACCGCCAAAGCCGGACGGAAGATGACGCTCGCCGGGCCGAGCATGGTGGATAATGTCAAGATCGCCCGTAAACTGGGGTACCTGGAGATCGATGACGACCTGATCGTCCCCCTGGACCAGGCCCTGCGCATGCAGGACCACAAGGTGGTCATCATGTGCACCGGTTCCCAGGGAGAGCCATCCTCCATTGTTGGCCGGCTCTCGGCCGGCACCAACCGCCAGTTCGACCTGAAGCCTGGCGATACGGTCGTGCTCTCCTCCCATCCCATCCCCGGTAACGAGGAGACCATCAGCAAGACCATCAACCGCCTGCTGCGCCGCGGCGCCAAGGTGGTCTCTGACTCCATGGCCCCCGTGCATGTCTCCGGCCACGCCAGCCAAGAGGAGCAGAAGCTGCTCCTCAACCTGGTGCGCCCCAAGCATTTCATGCCCATCCACGGCGAGCTGCGCCAGCTCATCCGTCATGCCGACCTGGCCAAACAAGTGGGTATCTGCGAGGAGAACATCGTCGTTGCGGAGAACGGGCAGGTCGTGGAGTTGGCCGGCGGCGTCCTCAGCCTCGGCCAGCGCATCCCCGGCGGATATGTCTTTGTGGACGGCGAGTCCATCGGTGACATCGACCACGGCGTGATGCGTGAGCGCGAGCAGTTGGCGCGCAACGGCATCCTGCTGATCGACCTCAACGTCAACAAGCTGACCGGCCGCCTGAACGGCGAGCCCGAGGTGATCACGCGCGGCTTCCTCGTCCAGGAGGATGCCGAGCGCCTCATCCCCGAGGTCCGCAAGCGTGTCATGCAGATCGTGAACCACAACGGGTTGGATACCGAGAAGGACATCGCCAGCGCCGTAAAATCCTACCTGCATGAAGAGACCAAGCGCAGGCCAATGGTCTTCGTGACCCTGAGCAGATCCTGATGATAAAAAAAGAGCAGGCAACAAGCCTGCTCTTTTCATTTTTCGCCGCTCCAACCATACTCTCCCCGCAGCGGGACAAAGGCCACTGGCGCGATAACTTTGTGCTCCAGGCCCCCTTCCCTGCGCTGCCACAGTTCCAGTTCCTGCTCCCAGGGAGTCCCCACCGGCATTGCCAGCCTCCCGCCCTCCGCAAGCTGATCCAGCAGAGGCTGAGGCACGCGCGGCCCGAAGGCCGTCACCAGGATCCCGTTGAAGGGCGCGGCCTCCGGCCAGCCCTGCGCCCCGTCGCCCACGCGGAAGAGGATGTTCCGGCAGCCAGTTTCCTCCAGTGATTTCCCGGCCTGCCGCGCCAGTTCCAGGTTGAATTCGATCGTGTACACCTCCCCGGCCAACCGGGAAAGGATCGCCGCCTGGTATCCAGAGCCCGTCCCCACCTCCAGCACCTTCTCCCCACCATGCAGCCCCAGCAGATCGGTCATCAATCCCACGATATAGGGCTGCGAGATGGTCTGTCCCTCCCCGATCGGCAGCGCGCGGTCCTGGTAGGCATGGGTGCGGTATTCCACCGGGACAAATAAATGCCGCGGTACGGTCTCGAAAGCCGCCAGGAGCCGCGGCTCGCGCAGCCCACGGCGGATCAATTGGGTCTCAACCATCCGGTCCCGCTCTTCAGCCAGGCTATCCATCCTGTATTAATTTTCGCGCAATTCTCCGGTCAATACGACCCATCGGCAGGTTTTCCAGTTCGCCAAGCCGCACCCATTTAACGTCCCTGTTCACCGGCGTGGAAAGCAGCTCACTACGGAAGGCATGCACGGTGATACTGAAATGTGTATAGGCGTGCTCCAGCACTGCCATCTCCTCCCCCGGGCGGGACCGAAATCCGTAAGCGGATCGTATGGCCGCATCCAACCCCTCGCGCGCATCCCCAGGCACCGCCGCGTTGGGGAACTCCCACATCCCGCCCAACAGCCCTCGCGAGGGCCGCTTTGCAAGCAGGACCCTCCCCCGCCGCACAACCACTGCCGCGGCATGAACCACATGCGGCGTTTCCTTCTTGGGTTTCAGCACCGGGCGCAATGCCTGTGTACCCGCCATCCGCGCCTCGCACAGATTCACCAGCGGGCACAGCAGGCAGCGCGGGTTGCGCGGCAGGCAGATTGTCGCCCCCAGGTCCATCAGCGCCTGGTTGTAATCCCCGGCCTGGCCCTTTGGCAGGTGCTCCGCGGTCAGCCCCCACAGGATCTTCTCCCCCACGGGAGAGTCCGCGGGCTCTGCTACATCAAAGAGCCGGGCAAACACACGTCTCAGGTTGCCGTCCAACGTGGGCTCGTCCATACCGAAGGCCATGGAAGCGATCGCGCCCGCCGTGTAGCGCCCGATCCCCGGCAGTTTTTGGAGGGCGGAGGGATCCTTCGGCAGTTCCCCGCCATATTCATTCATCACTTCGCCTGCGGCCTTGTGCAGGTTGCGGGCCCGGTGGTAATATCCCAGCCCCTCCCAGGCGTTCAGGACATCCTGCTCCGAGGCCTCCGCAAGGCTTCGGACCGTCGGGAACGCCCGCATCCAGCGCTCGAAATACGGGATCACCGCCTCGACCCGCGTCTGCTGGAGCATGATCTCCGAGACCCACACCGCGTACGGGTCAGGATGGTCCCGCCAAGGAAGCGAGCGCCGGTTAGCCCGATACCATTTCAGCAGGAGCTCAGCGATTCCCTTCAAGCCGTCCTCAATCGCAAGGGGCGAGTTCCCCGGAGGAATACAGCAGGCTGCTTTCAGGGAAGGCCACCACCTGCGCCTCCACATACCCTTCACGCTGGCAACCAAGCAGCAGCACCTCCGAAGCCTGCGGGAAGTCCAGTGGGCCGCGCGTCGGGAAGAGGGCATGTGTCAACTTTTGGTTAAGCAGCAGGAATCCCTGCCTCGCGAAACCGCGCGGCGCGTAGGCCGGGGATTCCGTGGCCGAGGTCAGGCCCCTGTCCCGCGAGAAGAAGCGCGGGTACAACAGCCGTCCGTCCATCACCACCGCTCCAGCGCCTTGCATGAAGCCTTCCATCTCCGCCTGTGAGGGCGCGCCGCTGATCTGTGCCAGCCGCGGCAGGAGGGCTTTGGGCGACCCGTCCGTGAATTGCGGCGCTGCGAACAGCGTCGCGATCCACGGCAGCGCCCCCAGCAGGACAAACAGCGATCCAAGCGGCAGCAGACTCCCCCGCCTCACGATCTGATCTGCGGGCGGAGCCTCCGCGACCTTCTCCCCTTCGCCCAAGCCGAAGAATACCCCGCCCAGCCTTAGCAATTCCGCAAAGCCCACCGCGCAGTAGAAATACGGCATCCAATCCGCGGGCATATCGTAGCGCCATCCTGAAAAGCGTCCCACCGCGGTCGCCAGCGCGTAGCCCAGGCTGAATCCCAGCGGCAGCATCCCCGCCCAGCGCCAGCGCCGCCACGACGCAGCCAGGCCCAGCGCGATCATCCCCAGGTAAACGATGACGAGCGTCAGGTTATACCATTCCAGATGACCCTTCCACTGCGTCCAATATAGATTGATGGGCGCGAACAGGCCGTTGAACGGCTCGATGAGCGGGAGCGCCAGCAGTCCCCCAATCCACCCGGCCAGGAAGTGGTTGGCGATGAACCCCAGCACGAAGCCAGGGTCCTTCAGCAGGAACTGAAGCAGCACCTGTCCCACCCCTTTGCCCTCGAACTCAAAGTTATTGATATCCAGGTTGCCGGTATAGGCATACTGACTGGCAATGACCTTGTACTGGAAGGCCGCGTCGAAAGTGACCTGCCCGGTCAGCAGGTAGTTGTGCAGCAGC
>CAYMQX010000301.1:0-4353 GCA_964392495.1 uncultured Anaerolineaceae bacterium | reverse complement strand
CTGCCAGGCCCAACCCGCCCACCCCCAGCAGCCCCAGGATGCGCACCGGGTTATAGGCAAGTACCGTCCAGATCATGCTCTGCAGGAAGATCCGCCCGTCGCGGATGACGCTCAGCTTTGACCTGCCCACTCTTTCGCTGTACGGGATGGGCACCTCCCCAATACTGACCCTTTCGTGCAGCGCACGGGTGCTCATCACAGGCGTCAGGTTCAATCCGTCTGGCAGCGGGTAGATCTGTTCCAGGATCTCACGCCTGAAGACCCGCATTCCGCTGGCGCTATCCGTGACCTTTTGCCTGCTCAGGATCGTCAACAGCCCCGCGAACAGGAAATTGCCCAGGCGCCGGGTCGCGGGCATTTTACTGTCCGTGCCTGCCATACGCGAACCGATGACCAGTTGCTTCCCATCCAGCGCCGCCCGGCACAACTGCGGGAAATATTCAGGAGGATAAGTTCCATCCGCGTCCAGAAACCCGATCAAATCGCCTTTCGCCAGTGAGAAGCCCGTTTTGAGCGCGGCTCCATATCCCCGGTTCCTGGGATGGCAGACCAACCTCACACCTGCGATCCTTGAAACCACCTCGGCCGTCTTGTCTTTCGATCCATCGTCCACGACCAGCAGTTCCAACTCATCCACCCCCACCTTGGCCAGGTCCGGGCCGACAGAAAGGACCCGGCACGCGATCTCCGAGATGCCGCGTTCCTCGTTGTAAGCCGGAATGACAACTGATAAGACCGTCATTGATTACCTCCCTGGAGCGTATGAAATATCCTTCGGTCAGGCCGGCCCATCGTCCCATCGATGTTTTTGATGGGTCTGGCCGGGACCCCTCCCACGACAGTATGCGCCGGGACATCCGCGGTCACCACTGCCCCCGCGGCGATGACTGCTCCCCTGCCGATCCGCACACCGTCGGTCACGATGGCCCCGGATCCCAGCCAGACATCATCCTCGATCACGATCCCCTCCGCAGTGATACCCTGTTCCACGAAAGGCCGTTCGGGATCGTCGAACACATGGTTCACCGCAATAATCTGTGTAAAGGGCGACGTGTACACCCGGTCGCCAATCTCCACACCTCCCTGTCCACGGATGACGCTGTATTCGCCGATCAGGCTGTCTTTCCCGATCTTGATCCCCGCCTGCGGCAGGTTCCTGAAGTTATAAACATGCAGGACCGCCCCATGCATGATAATGCTCCCGGCCCCCACCGCGATCCCGCCAGGGCAGGCATGCAGATAACTGCCCTCGTCCAGGTACACACCCTTTCCCAACCGGATATGGCTGGCAAATCGCAGGCGCACTCCATTTTCGATTGCCGCTGGTCCATCCATCTGGAGGATCAGCCGGTAGAACAGGCTTCGCAAGCCGATCCCCACGACTGTGGGAATCCATCCGAACAGAAAGAGGATCGTCTGCTCCCAGATGTACCGGAGCAGCGAATCCGCCTGACGCGAAATATAGAGATGGATCATATTGAACATAGCGTGCTAAGGCCTGTTCTCCAATTCCTCAGATGTTTCGTACCCCAAAGGTATAATCGCTCTATGTTTCCCGCCATCTTCCTCGACCGCGACGGGGTTCTGATCGAGAACCGTGACGACCACGTCCGCGAGTGGTCCCATGTGAAGCCGATCCCTGAGGCTTACAGGGCGCTTGGCCATCCAGGCCTGGCAAAATACCGCATCGTGATCGTCACCAACCAATCCGCGGTCGGAAGGGGCTTGATGAATCTGGAGGCGGCAGAGGAGATCAACCAGCGCCTCATCCTGGACCTTCAGCCCCGTGGATGCAGGCTGGATGGCATTTTTATGTGCCCGCACTCTCCGGCCGAAGGCTGTGACTGTCGTAAACCCAAACCCGGATTGCTCCTCCGGGCTGCCCACGATCTCCACCTGGATCTTTCTTCTTCCTGGATGATCGGAGACGCCTGGAGCGATCTGCAGGCGGGGAAGGCCGCGGGAGTCCAGCGGACAGTGATCCTGCGCACAGGCCGCGGCCGCGATCAGCTCAGGCTCACGCCCCCGGATGGCCTCGGGGATTTCCTTGTCTTCGATCATCTTTTGGCCGCCTTCGAAGAGATCTTTCGCCTCGATGCAATTCATTTTCCGAGGTCCCGACCCTAATCCCCGGGTATCTCATCTGCTGCCATATCGGAAAACGACACAGGTACATCTGTCCCGGGCTGAGTCTGTTGTTTGATTGTCAGCACGATAATATGCTCCAGCATCAGGTGAATATCCTCCACATGTTCGATAATATTGCTCCTCACATGCAGGTTCAGATCCACCATCGGCCCCAGCCGGCCTCCATCAAAACCAGTGAATGCCATGGTGACTGCTGCATGATTTTTGGCTTCCAACATCCCGTTTATCACGTTTGCGGAATTTCCGCTGGCCGAGATCCCGATCACCAGGTCGCCCGGGTTGATCAGATTCGCCAGCTGCTTTGCAAAAACGCTCTCATAGCCTTCATCATTGGCATATGCTGAAAAGATGGCCATATTGTCTGTCAGACCTATCACGCGAAAATGGGGGAGTCCGGCACGCCGCGTGTTCTTGGCAAGGTCGCAGACGAAGTGCGTAGCCGTGGAAGCAGATCCCCCATTCCCCATGATGAATACCTGCCGGCCCTCCATGCGGGCCTTTTGAAGCAGCTCGATTGCCTTCGCGATCCCCCCCGTGGGGAGTTCATCCAGAGTAAACTGCAGCTTCGATAGATAGTCTTGGATCCGGTCAACTGTCACAGGTTTCTCTCCCTCTTATGATCAGGATCGACGGTAATTAAAAATTACTTTCGTTCCATCTGCCTCCAGGCGGAAAGGCAGCTCTTGCAGATTGCCGAGGGCCATGCGTACATCATTTTGACGTTCATGCGGCACATACAGCAACAGGAACCCTCCCCCGCCGGCCCCGGGCGATTTGCCCCCCAAGGGCCCCGCACCCAGCGCACACTCATACATTTCATCCACTTCCTTGTTGCTGACCCCACCTGCAAGGCGCTTTTTCAATACCCAGGACTGGTGGATAAGGGTACCCAGGCCGTGGATCCTGCCTTTTTCGAGCTCGCGGCGCGCTTCACAGGCCATGTGCTTCAGCTCGCGCAACTCGCTCAGGCGGTTCTGTATATTTTTCGTTTGTTCGCCCAGGATGGTGGACGAGCGGCGGCCGATACCCGTAAAGAACAGGAGCAGGTTATCGTTTAACTGCCGGTGGACATCCGGCGAAAGCTCCAGTTTTTCCGACCTGACTTCTCCTCCGGGACAGAATTCAAAAAAACGCAGCCCTCCGTAGGCGGCAATGTACTGGTCCTGGATACCGATCGGTTTTTTCAGCGTATCGATCTCGATCTTGCAGGCCTCGCGAGCCAGGCGCTCGGCGGTCACGATCTCGCCCTTAAAGGAATACATCGCCTGCAGCGCTCCCACCGTCACCGTGCTGGAAGACCCCAGGCCTGAGCCCTCGGACGGGATATCGGCCATGGTGGTGATCTCAACCCCTCGCTCGATCCCCGTCAGGCGCAGAGCCTCACGGATCAGGTCGTGGCGTACCTGGTCGATCTCTTCCACCATTTCCGTCCGGGTATAACCGATTCGCAGCTTGTCGTCGAAGCGCTCCTTGATCGTCACGAAAATATACTTGTCGATCGCCGAGCTTAATACACAGCCTCCTTCCTCCATGTAGAAGGAAGGGAAATCGGTACCTCCTCCGAACAGGCTGATCCGCAGCGGTGTTTGCACAATGATCACTGGATTTCCTCCCCGGTTGCACCATACGGCCCGGTCAGCCTAATATGCCCCGTGCCCCTTCAAGACCGCCGGGATCGTCTGGAATAGAAGCTGCAGGTCGAGCCAGATGCTCCAGTTGCGTACGTAATACATATCCAGCCGTACCCGTTCGTCATAGGAAATATCTGAGCGGCCGCTTACCTGCCACAGGCCGGTGATCCCCGGCAGGACCGTCAGCAGGTTCAGATCGAACTGCTTGTACATCCCCACCTCATCCGGGGAGACCATACGAGGCCCCACCAGCGACATATCACGGTGAAGCACATTGAACAATTGGGGCAGTTCATCCAGGCTCCACCGGCGCAAAATGGCCCCGACGCGCGTAACGCGTGGATCGTTTTTAAGCTTGTGATTCTTTCCCAGTTCTTCCTTCAGTTCGGGATATCCATCCAGTATCTCATCCCCGTTTACGTACATGGTGCGGAACTTCAGTGCATGGAAGTGCTTTCCATTCAATCCCATCACCAACCGGTTATGGAGGATCGGCCCCGGTGAAGACAGCTTGACCAGCAGGGCAATCAACAGCAGCAGGGGGCTGATAAGGATCACTCCCGTCACGGTGACA
>CAYMQX010000300.1:0-4387 GCA_964392495.1 uncultured Anaerolineaceae bacterium | reverse complement strand
AACGGGCATAACGCAAGCCGTTCGGCTGTGACTTTCAAACCGTAATAATAAACCTATGAAAACCAAAACAATTGTCACTGTATTGCTGATTGTAATTAATTTGGCTTCGTGTGCGCCAGCAGCAAACGTTATTGCGACATCAATTGCAACCCAAACTTCAACAATTACAATTGAGAATTGGCAGAAATATTCGAGTGAATTTACGTCAAATATTGGAGCCATCCATTACAGCCTTCGTTATCCACCAGATTGGTATGTATATTCTGGCTCGACAAAGAGTGAGCCAGGCTTGGAAGGACAAACCTATATTCAAGATTTTGAGCGTATTGGTACAGTAGGCGGCGATACATCTGACTATCAAGCTGCAGGTAAGGCAAGGCTGGAAATCTATGCACTGCCGTGTGCAATCGTCGAGGAGGGTTGTAATCCCAAAGGATTGTCAATCCTTGCACCGAATTTATCAGGGGTTAAGAATGTGGAGGAGCGCGATGGTTGGACAGTTTGGACAGTGTTTTTATACCAAAAGGGTTATCGTCTTTCACTTGACGGATATATGCTTGGGGCGTCTGAACAAAATAATAGTTCGTTGAAGGTTTTGGATGAGATTCTTTCAACTGTGGTCATCCAATGACCGAACACAGCCTAACAAAGCGTGCACTGGGCTATGCCGGAAAGCTATTTGATTGCATAATCCTGGCTCTCTGAGCCATCGATTGTGCCTGCTTTTCGATTTATGCACCAAAGCCGGTTGAAATCCAAATAAAAAGTAAGGCAAATCTTGCGGTACTCCATCATGGAGGGGGGTGCCGCGCCGGGCGGGAATGTCCGGATGGACATTCCCTTTTCCTCCTCGCAGCTGCCCTACTTCTCGTCCAAAAACATCTTCAAGAGCAGCGCGCCGTTGTGCTCCTCGTCCCTGGCGCTGTAGAGCAGCGTGACGGTGCCTTTCCGGGCGGCCTCCAGCAGGGGAGCCCAGGCCCCGGGGTTGGCCTTCAGCTCGGCCCGGTAGCGCTTCTGGAACTCGCCCCATTTGGCGGGGACATGCCCGTACCACTGCCGCAGGGCAGTGCTGGGAGCCACGTCCTTCAGCCAGGCTTCCATCTTCAGCGATTCCTTCTTCATGCCGCGCGGCCACAGCCGCTCCACCAGGAACCGGCGCCCGTCGGTCTTTTCCTCCGGCTCATAGACACGTTTGATCTTTAACATGGGACCTCCTTATCTTCGATGTCGTTGCGAGAGTTGAGCCGTGCGAATGAACGGCTCAACTCGAAGCAATCTCCTCATGCAGAGGGGGTCGCCTCGCCGGGCCTGGCTTCGCCTGCCCTCCTCGCAGCGATATGATTTTATCGGACCTCATTGCGCTGCAGGCCGCAGGCCGTGAAGAACTCGGCGCGCAGCGAGGGGTTTTCGGCGTAGTGCCCGCGCCAGACGGTGGTGCGCGTCATCGGCGCGACCTCGCGCACGCCGCGCATCTCCATGCACAGGTGGCTGGCCTCCAGGAACACGGCCACCCCATGCGGGTGGAGCATGGCCTCCAGCGTGTCGGCGATCTGCTGGCCGATGCGCTCCTGCACCGAGAAGCGCTTGGCGAAGAGCCGCACCAGCCGCGTCAGCTTGGAGATGCCGATGATGTTCTCATGGGCAATATAACCGACATAAGCCTTGCCATAGAAGGGCAGGGCGTGGTGCTCGCACAGCGAGAAAAAGGAGATCGGCCCCTCCATGACCTGCGCCAGGCTGCAGTCCGGCTCGCCGCGGCACTCGGTGTCGAAGATGCGCAGCAGCTTGGGGTCGCCGTCGTAGCCCTCGGTGGAATCGAACAGGGCGCGGATGTAGCGGCGGGGGGTGTCCTTTGTGGCCGGGGTGTTCAGGTCCAGCCCGAAGGCGGTGAAGATCTCGGCGGCGTAGCCCTCGAAGCGCTGCATCTGCTCGTCGGGTATCCTGCGCTTCTGCAGTTCCATGGCAGCCTGAAAGGCCAGGTCGTCCGGGTCGGTATGAACTTCCATTGAATTCTCCCTTCAAATGATGATGGTTACAGTTTCCCCTTCAGGGTTTCGGGCGTGAACGGACCGGGCTTGGCGATCAACTCACGGGCGGCGGGGATGTTATCACAGACGTTCCACAGCAGCACGCCGCGCACGCGGCCCTCCTTCAGATAATAGACCACGCCTTTTTGGAACGGTTCCTTCCAGTCGATGAAGGTCTCCAGGCGCGAGTCCAGCTCGCCCACGGCCTCGTAGCCGATCTCGAACAGGTCGGAATAGAAATAAGGCAGGTGGGTGTAGGGCTCCTCCGCGCCGGCCATGTTGCGCCCGGCCTGGCGGCCCATGCTGTTGGCGTTGTCCTCGTGCTCCACGCGCATCCGCTTGTCCAGCGCCGGGTTGTGGAACTCGGCGATATCCCCGGCGGCATAGACGCCGCGGTGGCTGGTCTCCAGGTGTTCGTCCACGAGGATGCCGCCATCCACGTGCAGACCGGCCTGCTCTGCCAGTTCCAGGTTGGGACGGATTCCCAAGCCCGCGACCACGCCGCCCACCTCGACCTCGCGCCCGCGGTCCATGACGATGACCACGCCCTTGCCCTTCCTGCGGACATCCTTCACCTTGCGGCCCGCCAGCACCTCCACGCCCTTTCCGCGGAAGTAGCTGTTGAGGTATTGCGAGATCTCACGCGGGTACACGCGCGCCCCGATGCCCTCCTCCGGGAAGATCATCGTCACCTTCACGCCGTTCATCGTCAGGGCTGCGGCGAGTTCGGAGCCGATGAATCCGCCGCCGATCACGCCCAGGTGCGGATGCCCCTTGCTCAGCTCGCGCAGGCGGCGGTAATCCTGCACGGTGCGGAAGTAGAGGACCTGGTCGCCGCCGAAGGGCAGGGTGCGCGGGGTGCCGCCTGTGGCGACCAGCAGCTTCTCGTAACCGTATTCCCTGCCGGCCTCGTCGGTGACGCGCTTGTTCCCGGGGTCGATCTTCTGGATGGCCCGGCCGCGGAAGACCTGTGCGCCCTTGTCTTTCGTGTTGCGCCAGATCTTCTCCATCGGCTTGCCCTTCCACAGGGCCTTGGTGAGGGGCGGGCGGTCGTAGGGCGGGTCCGGCTCCTTGCCGAACAGGGCGATGCTGCCCTCTGCGTCCAGCTCACGGATGCCCTTGACGGCTGAGTCGGCGGTCATGCCCGCGCCCACGATCAGATACTTGTAGGATGCCATTGAGTTTCCTCCACGGACGTGCGAATAATATTTATCATATTTATGATAATTTTATGATTAATTATCTTACCTGTAGGCAAGAACCGGAGAACCAACCCCTCCTGCCCGCCTTGCCCGGATGCCGGTGGGAGGTTGTTTTCTTTTATGACAGTCATACTGGCCCTCCGTTTATGGTTTACAATCCCCTTAACGAATCCAATGGGAGATGATTATGAGCGAAGTGAACCAGGTGATGGATGTGATCATGAAGCGGCGGTCGGTGCGGGCCTTCGAGGCGCGCGAGGTCCCGGCGGAGGTGCGGGCGGAGATCCTCCGGGCGACGCTGCGCGCTCCCACAGCCGGGAACCTGATGCTGTATTCGATCCTGGAGATCGCCGACCAGACCTTGAAGGACCGTCTGGCCTTGACCTGCGACAACCAGCCCTTTATCGCGCGATCGCCGCTGGTGTGGGTCTTCCTGGCGGACTACCAGCGCTGGTACGATGTCTTCCGCGCCTCGGGTGTGGAGCAGGACTGCGCGCAAAGGCAGGAGCCCATGCAGAAGCCCGAGGAGGGCGACCTGTTCATGGCCTGCAGCGACGCCCTGATCGCGGCTCAGACGGCGGTGCTGGCAGCGGAGTCCTTCGGCCTCGGCTCCTGCTATATCGGTGACATCATGGAGCAGTACGAGACCCACCGCGAGCTGCTGTGCCTCCCGCAGTATGCCTTTCCGATCTGCATGCTGACCTTCGGGTATCCCGCCGCGCCGCAGTTGAAGCGCGCCTACACCACCCGCTACAGCGAGCAGTTCATCCTGTTCCGCGACCATTACCATCGCCTGGAGGGGGAGGAGATCGAGGCGCTGCTGACGGAGCGCAACCGGCACATCAAGGGATCCAGGGAACCGGGGCTTTCCACCTACCAGCGCAAGTTCAACACGGATTTCTCAAGGGAGATGCGCCGCTCGGTGCGCGTGATGCTGAAGAATTGGAGCGTGTGAGGAAAGCCGGGCGCGCTTCGTCTGGGCGCAGTGCGAGCGCCGCGAGGAGACCTGCGGTCAGGGGGGCGGCCCGGTCTCCCTCCGCTATCGCTACGGGACGCGGTGAGACCTGGGCCGGGCAAGCGTGATGTAAGCCTCTCCCCCGTTCCTGCCAGGAAAGGGGGCCGGGGGGATGGGTATAGGGGACCCACCCCCGACCCCTC
>CAYMQX010000299.1:0-4400 GCA_964392495.1 uncultured Anaerolineaceae bacterium | reverse complement strand
AGAGCCAGGCCGGTCATGATGCACATGAGCATCCATAGTTTCTTCATTTTCGTTCTCCTCTTTTTAATCTTGTTCGGATGTTGATGGAGCTTTCTATAGGGGCATGGAATGCTTGCTGCATTGTTTCGATAGGGCCTCCTGTTTGAAGACATACAGGCTCAACACGTGCCTCCATTGGCACGTTTTCAATCATCTTATATGAGGCCGTATACGCAGACAACATCACTTGGAATAAGCTGCCTGTCGGCTTTCGGGTAGGGTGCACCTGTCTTTCCCACCCCATCGGGTAGGCACGAGACCTGCCTGCTTGAACAGCGGTCCGCTCCAAAAGTAAGGGCGCTGCCAGCTCTTGTACACTGGCAGCGCCCTGTTTCGCTTGTTGGTGGCCGTTTATTGTGCGAAGGTAAGCGTTCCGGGGACAAAACGCATCAGCGGGGCAAGCAAATCTGTATGATTCCACAGGCTGATGCCAAAACTGTACTGACCATTAAGGTCGTCGAACTGGACATCGTCGAAGTTGCCGTTCACCAGCTTGCGGGTGAACTCCGCGGTCCATACGCCGTTTTTCCAGTTCGCGGCGGTCAGCACATCGGCTTCGCTTCCCGTGGGCTCCTGCAGCACGAGTTGGGGCACCACCCCGTTCAGCGCCGCATAGTTCGCCCAGTACTCGTTGACCTGGTCAACGCTCAGGCCGGCAACCTGCACAGTCTCACCGGCATCCACTTCTTTCTGGGTCAGCACCATGCTGTCAGCAAAATTCTCGGGCGCGGTTTCGATGTAGATCGGCTGGGAGAAGTCCTCGTTCCAGTTTGCATAGTAGGGCAGCTCGCCGTCGTCGCCATAGGTCGTATTGCCGGTCTTGGTCCACTCGATCGCACCCTGCGCAACATGGCAATCAATACAGTATTTGTCGGCGGGGCGGGTGGTGGTGGGATAGCGGCTGTCATTGAGCGGAGCGATGATCTTGTCCTCGGCATATCCAACGAAGGTCACATCACCGTTCAATACGTTGCGCGGATCCATGGAATCGCTGGGGTCGAAAATAACCTCGCCGTTCTGAGTCACACCCGCGTAGCCCAGGGTCCAACCCATATCCTGGAGGAACTGGCCGCCGTAGCCGTGCTTGGCAAGGATTCCCATGGAATCGACGTACTGTCCCTCCCCGGCAGTGTTGTGATGGAAGATGCCGGAACCGGGCGGGTACTCATGGCAGAAAGCGAAGCAGCCTTCGGTCTTGACGACGCTCGAAATGTCGAATGCCACGTTGACCCATTCCGGGTGACGGACGCCCTTGAAGGAAGCCCACTTGCCGTCTTCCATGCCGGTCTGCCACCAGGCCTGTTTGGCTGCATCCCAGTTCCAGGTGCCCCGTGAGTTGATGCTCAGGTCCCGGTCTGCCCAGACCATGAGGAAGGTAATATCTTCCGCGTTGTACACGGCCTTCATGTTGAGCACGCCCACCTTCAGGAGCTTGGCATCCGCCCAGGCAGGGTCGCCGGCGTTCCCGTCGATGACCGGCATTGCGCTTACCTTCTTCGCCTCCAACGGAAGCGTGATGGAGACGTTTTCCTCCGCGGCCGGCTGCAGCGGCACAGCCGCTGATTCCGCGGTGGGCGCCTCCAGGGACGGCAGATCAACGACCGCCGGGGGTTGAGTTGCCGCCGGGGGCCGTACGGCTGCCGTTCCGCACGCACCGACCACCAGGGCCAGGCCGGTCACGATGCACATGACCATCCATAGTTTCTTCATTTGCATTCTCCTTGATTCGATCCTCTCGAACATTGATGGGTTGTTCTCTGCGAACAAGGAAGGCTTGCGGTGTCGTTCCCTTTCAGCCTCCTTTTCCAAAACATGCAGAGTTGTCCGGCACTTCGCCGGATACCTTTATTCCCATCTTAATGAAATCCCGGTCTTAAGACCACGTCACTTGGAATGAACTGTCCGTCCGCATTCGGGTGGGAGGGCGCCTGTCTTTCCCACCCTTAGGGGTGGGCAGATACCCACCCGTCCGGCCTGGCCGCCAACGCGTGAGCATTCGCCCCTCTTTTCCTGTATCCGCAGGAGATGTTCCCTACCTGGCTTCGATCAATCCCTTTTGCACGGCGTGCGAGATGGCCTCCGCCCGGTTGTGCGCGCCCAGCTTCTGCAGGATATTGCGCACGTGGTACTTCACGGTGTTCTCGCTGATATACAGCCTCTGCGCGATATCGCCGGTCAATAGACCCTTGCCCACCAGCGTGAGCACTTCCACTTCCCTGGAGGAAAGCAGTTCCTTCTCGCCGCCTGCCTGCTTGAGCAGGTTCTGGTACATCGAGATCAGGTGGGTGGCCGTCTTCCTTGTGACGGCCAGGCTGCCCTGCTCCAGCCCCCGGATGCACTCCAGGAACTCTCTGGAGTTCAGATCCTTCAGCAGGTAGCCATCCGCGCCCATCCCGATCGCCGCCATGACGTGCTCATCGTCGTCCGAGACCGTCAGCATCACAACCCGCGTCTGCGGGCTTTGCTCCTTGATCTTTGCCAGCGCTTCCAGGCCGCTCATCCCCGGCATCTCGATGTCCATCAGCACCAGGTCAGGCTTGAGCTCGGCCGCGCACTTCACGGCTTCGTCCCCATCCCCGGCCTGCCCGATGACATGGTGGTCCGCCGCCGTCAGCAGGCTGATGATCCCGTCCCTGAAGAGCGCATGGTCGTCTGCGACAAGTATGTTCATGGATTGCTCCCATGCTCCGGCTCCAGGCGCACCCGCACGAGGGTCCCGGAACCAGGTTCTGAATGAATGACAAGCTCGGCGCCGATCTCCTCGGCGCGCTCCCGCATCGTGCTCAACCCAAAGCGGCCTGTCCGACCGTCCAGGGCGGCAGCCGTGTCGAAGCCGCAGCCATTGTCGGCCACTTCCAGGGCGAGCGCCCGGCCTTCCCGTTCCAGCTTCAGGTTGACCCGCGTCGCGTTGGCATGTTTTCGCACGTTCGCCAGCGCCTCCTGCACAATGCGCGTCAATTGCAGCACAATGCCCGGTTCAAGCGTCGGCCCATCCTCCTGCGGAAGGCTGAACTCCACCGGCCTGTCGCTGAGGGCGTTGTAGCGCTGAAGATAGTCGCGCAGCACCGCGCATAGATTCGAATCCACCTGGCTGGCGGTCTTGAGCCCCAGGATGTCCTCGCGCATGTCGGCCAGCAGACTGCGCGCCGCCTCTTCAAGCTGGACCAGGTTCCTGTCGGCCTCGTTCAGGCTTTTTTTCTCCATCATCAGGCGCACGGCAACAGCCTTGTTGCTCACATAGCCAAGCACCTGCGCCAGTCCGTCGTGCAGCTCGCGCCCGATCCTCTCGCGCTCTTCGATGATCGCCTGCTGGCGCAGCTTGCCCCTGTCCTCCTGCTGCTTCGAGTGCTGCGTCAATTGGTCCGCCATTCGGTTAAAGGTGCCGGCCAATCCGCTGATCTCATCCTTTAGCCCGCCGGATTCCGGGATGCGCACGCTGAAATCCCCGGCTGCATAAGCCGACATCGGCTGTCCGAAGACCTCGATCCTGCGCACCACAAAGTAGCTGATCAGGAAATATGTGCAAATGGTCAACAGCACTGTGGCCAACGCGGAAATACCCATATCCCGCCCCAGGTTGGCCAGCGTTATGGACTGCAATTCTTCAAGGGAGATATCCAGGACCAGGACGCCCAGGATCGGATCCGTGGAAGCGTGGCAGTGCAGGCACTCGGCGCCGTTCTTGATCGGCGTCACGATCCGCAGGGTATGGATTTCACCCTCGATCATGAGCGTGCGCGGCCGCGCAACGGCCTGGGTATCATGGCAGCCCCGGCAGCCGGGCGTGGTGGTATCGGTGGCGCTGCTGATAAGATGCATATCGCTGGAAAACAGCAGGTGCCCGCTCTTGCCGATGATCTGCATCCCCATGACGCTCTGCGCCTGTCCGATCTGCGAAAAAGTGGCGATCAGCGCCTTGCCGTCCTTGGTGCGCAGGCTGTGAGACAGGCTGTCGGAGAGCAGTGATCCCAACTGGATCGCGGAAAAGCGCTCCTGCTCTTCCAGCAGGTGATATTCCTGCGAGTAATGGAACAGCGAAAGGAGCGTCAGCAGCAGAAAGATGGGCAGCGAAACGCACAGGCCCACCAACAGCCTGAGGCTGATGGGACGCGCCAGAATATAGGACTTGAATCGGTATAAGAGGGCTTTCAGTTTCATTCGGCTTCGGCGGGAACAGCATTTGGAACCCGCCCTCTCATTGGTATCACAAATATCCGGAAGATTCTATTGACGTTATTCGGGTTTTGCGCTGTCAAAGGACACACTTCGCATGGCGATCCCGCAGACTCCCCATGTCGTTGTGAGCGAAGCGCCCCCCCCGGATCAAATGTCGCTGCGAGGAGGGCAGGGAAAGTCTGGCG
>CAYMQX010000298.1:0-4402 GCA_964392495.1 uncultured Anaerolineaceae bacterium | reverse complement strand
TGTTTCCCGGCGGTTCTCAAAGGTCACCAGGAAATATGAGACCAGGGACATCATCTCCCAGAAGAGCAGGAAGTAGAAGCTATTGGTGGTCGTCACCACCAGCAGCATGCAGGCCGGGAGCAGGTTCATCAGAAAACCCAACAGCCCGCAGCGTTGATCCTGTCCATCAAGCCGGTAGGAAAGGGAATACAGGCTGACGGCAAAGCCCACCGCGCAGATCATCGCCACCATCAGGGTGGAGAGTCCATCCATCTCAAAGGCGAACCTGCCGAAGGGCAGAAGGGCCGGAAGGCTCACGCGCCCCGCGGCGCCCCACACCGCTGCACCGGCAGCGCCGCCGCCGAGCAGCGAGCCTGCCAGTCCGCTCAGCCCTGCTGCGATCCGGGCCGCGACCGGGTGCTTGTACAACAGAAGAGAGACAAGCGCGCCCCCTCCGTACACTGCGATGGAAAGCATCAGAAGCCGGCTTGCATCCATGCCTATTCCTCTTCTGCAAGGGACGCGCGCCCCCTGCCCGTCAGGATCCGATCTCCCTGGGTCTGGCCGCTGTCTTGACTTGTTCGATAAACTCCAGGGAATAGTACGAGGGCTCCTCCACCAATCGCAGCGCCCCGTGAGGGCAGGCGATCACGCAGGCCGGGCCGGTGTCGCTGAACCAACACAGATCACATTTAACCGCAACGGTCTTTTGCCCGGTGCTGAGGTTCAGAATCGAAAGCCGCTCCTCCAGGGCGAATTCCCGAAGGTACATGGGGCCGCTTTCGTACGGCGTATTGACATAGGTATACTGCCCTACGTTGAATTCGAACTTCGGTACGGGTGTCCCGCCGGGGATGATGGCGCCGAACGGGCAGGCGATCGCGCACAGCTTGCAGCCGATACACAGACCTTCATTCAAGACGACCGAACCACCCCGCAGGGTGATCGCCTGAACCGGACAAACCGCCTCACAGGCGGGAAATTCGCAGTGCCGGCACTGCACCGGCATCGTCCCTTCGGGGCTGTGGATGATGTAAAGCCTGGGGTAAGCCTGCAAGCCTGCCGCGCGATGAGTCTCCACGCACCCGGCCACGCAGGCGTAGCAGCCGATGCAGCGTCTGGAATCTGCCAGCACAAAGCGGTTCACAATGCCTCCTCGAAAGAAGGTCTGCCATGCCCATCAAGGCAGTGACAGTGTATATTTTGTGCTTTTCGCTTGCAGGCTGTACGGATAAGGCCTGGATTTATCTTGTGATTTTTTTCACATTCCTGTTTATTTTATTGTATTTACCGGCAAAAGTCAACTTAAAATTTAATGGGCAAGGAAGCCTGAGGCAAATCCCTAGCCCCTCCGGGAGAAATACCCCCGCAAATCATCCATTACTCCCGAGAACAGCACAGGAACATCCGGATCATTCCCTCCCTCATCTATATTATAGTGAGATCACCTGCAGGATTCAATAATACATTATGCCTGTTCCGGCGGCAGGAAGAGGATGGCAGACCGCGGGGGGACATGAAACGGGATCAGAATCCGGGATGGACCTCAAAAGCCCACGGGACCTGTCCCGATCCCTGGTTTTAATCCAACTGAACCGCATCCAACGGCAAGAGCGCCGCCTGCGCGCGCCTCCGGGGGGGATTCCCTGATGAAGATTTGGAAATTCCCCCCATTATGTGGATTCATTTGTGTGTATAAAATCCTGCTTAGAAATCCCATCCTTCACCCATGGAGCCATCCACCATGTCTGCCAAAGCTCAAAACCTCAATGGATCAACCCGGGACCCGGGCGAAGCAGCGGTGGGAGTTTGCATTCCGGGCTGAGGGGCACACCGACCGGCTTGCCGGATAGCCCTGGCAGCCTCCTCCAGCATGATTGGAAAGCGACACCCTCGATGGATCCTTCGCTGCGATTCCTTTTCCCCCAAATAAGGTATAATTACTATTATTGGTATTTTGTATTGGGGGATGCATCATGACTGCCGGTCACAGAGAATATTTTGAATCAAACCCGGATCGCCGAAACGATCCGCGGCGGCGAGTTCAAAACCTTCCCGGGGGGATTGGCTTTTGAGTCATTATTTACGTCGAAAGGAACCCTTTGCATGAAGCCTCAATACAGCAGGAATGCGATCAGAATCGCCTTTGTGGGGAATTATCTTCCGCGCCAATGCGGGATCGCCACATTCACCACCCACCTCTGTGAGAGCATGGCAGTGGAATTTCCCCTCTCCGAATGCATCGCCCTCGCCATGAACGACAGGCAAAAAAGATACGACTACCCCGCACGCGTCCGCTTTGATCTGGACCAGGAGGACCTGCAAGCCTATGAGCGCGCCGCCGAATATCTGAACATGCAGGACCTGGATGTGGTCTGTCTTCAACATGAGTTCGGCATCTATGGAGGAGCGGCTGGGTCTCATATCCTGACGTTGATCCGCAAACTCAAGGCGCCGCTCGTCACCACGCTGCATACGGTGCTCGCAAACCCCAACCCGGAGCAGCGGGCTGTCATGAATGAATTGGCCCTTCTTTCCAGCCGTCTCGTGGTGATGAGTCAGCGCGCCGTCAAATTCCTGCGCGAGATCTATGCTGTCCCTGAGGCCAAGATCGACCTGATCCCACACGGCATCCCCGACATCCCCTTCGCCGGGACAGGCCCGCTCAAAAAGAAGTTCGGGTTGGAGGGGAAAAACGTCTTGTTAACCTTCGGATTGCTCTCGCCCAACAAAGGGTTGGAATACGTGATCCAGGCGCTGCCGGCCGTATTGGAAAAATACCCGGATACCGTTTATATCGCCCTGGGCGCCACCCACCCTCATGTAAAGGAAGAAGAAGGAGAGGCTTATCGAGAGTCATTGAAGGAACTGGCGCATACCCTGGGCGTGGAAGATCACATCCGCTTCGAAGACCGCTTCGTGAGTCAGGAAGAGCTCGTTGACTATATTGCCGCCACGGATATATACATCACCCCCTATATCAACCCCGCCCAGATCGTCTCCGGCACCCTGGCATACACGATCGGTGCGGGCAAGCAGGTGATCTCGACCCCCTACTGGTACGCCGAAGAACTCCTGGCCGATGGGCGCGGCATCCTGGTCCCTTTCCGCGATGCCAAGGCGATTTCAAACAGCATCCTCGAGCTGCTGGGGAATGAGTCGCTGGCCAATGCCATCCGCCAGCAGGCCTATATCTACGGCCGCAACATGATCTGGCCCAGGGTGGCCGAGAGATACATGCAGAGCTTCGAAAAGGCCCGCCGGGAGCGCCTCACGATGCCCCATACCCATTTGGAACTGTCGCGGCAGAAGAGCTCCCCCATGCAATGGGACGTGGATCTGCCCTCCGTGAACCTTGCCCATCTGCTGCGCATGACCGATTCCACCGGCATCCTCCAGCATGCGGTCTTCGATCTGCCGAACTATGCTGAAGGGTACTGCACAGACGATAACGCGCGCGCCCTGATCCTGGCCCTGGCCCTGGACCAGCTCAACAGCGATTACTACATGAACGCCCACTCGCTGGCCTCGCGCTACCTGGCGTTCCTCTGGTACGCGTTCAACCCGGACAGGGGCCGGTTCCATAATTTCCTCTCCTACGAGCGCCGCTGGCTGGATGTGATCGGCTCCGATGACAGCCATGGCCGCGCGCTTTGGGCTCTGGGTGCGGTCCTGCCCGGCACCCAGGATGAGGGGATGCTGGGTGTGGCGGCGCGCCTCTTTCAGGCCGCGCTGCCCGCAGTCATGGAGATGAAAAGCCCGCGTGCCTGGGCCTTCTCACTGTTGGGGATAGATCACTACCTGGAACATTTCCCGGGTGACCGCGCCGCGGATGAGGCAGGAAGCCGGCTGGCCGGGCGCCTGGTGCGTCTGTATAAGAGCTCACAGCGCCCCGGCTGGTACTGGTATGAGGATATTGTCACCTACAATAATGCAACCCTTCCCCATGCCCTGCTGCTCAGCGCCGCCCGCCGTTCTGATCCGGAAATGATGCAGATCGCCCTCGAGTCCCTGCAATGGCTCACAGACCAGCAGACCGGGGTATTCGGTCAGTTCGCTCCAGTGGGAAGCAATGGTTTTTATCCCTTTGGCGGCGTAAAAGCCCGCTTTGACCAACAGCCGATCGAAGCCAGCGCCATGATTCTCACCTGCCTGGATGCCTATCACATCACCGGCGATGATCAATGGCGCACACAGGCCCGCATTGCCTTTGAGTGGTTCCTGGGACATAACGACCTGGGGCTGCCCCTGTTCGACGCGGAGTCTGGCGGCTGCTATGACGGCCTGCATGTGGACCGCCCCAACCGCAACCAGGGAGCGGAGTCCACGCTGGCCTGGCTGACGGCCCTCACCGGCATGTATCTGATCGAAAGCCCCGCACTCCCAAAAGAGCACGCCCGGAACGACTACTCACTTCTTTTCA
>CAYMQX010000297.1:0-4407 GCA_964392495.1 uncultured Anaerolineaceae bacterium | reverse complement strand
CATCGCCACATCCCCGATCCAGTAACGCTCCGAACCGGTGAGATGGAACACCAGTACGGTCAGCGAGTTCATCCCGGGCCCCGGGATCCAGTCCAGCGCCTCCGCGGGCAGGCCCTGCAATGAGGAGAGGATGCTATTGTGACTGTCCTCCAGCACCTTCCAATGTTCTTCCAGTAATTTTTCCATGTGCGCTCCAATCTGAGGATGTCAATAAAGCGGCATTATAGCACCCGGTGAATCCGTAAAGCTACGGCCTCACCTGGATCTCGATCTGCCCGGTGACCGGCCGATCCGTGTCCATCAGCCAACGCGAGACCAGAATGCGCCAGCAGCCCGCCTTCGGGAAGACGAATTCCGTTCCCCACTCCTGCCCCGGATGCTTCCATTCCGACCTGATCTGCCTGGAGATCGGCCCGTACGACGGTCTGATCTGTGTGCCATCCTCGTGGATGGCTGTGAGGTGGATATCGCCTCTCCCATCCGTCATCTTCCACAGAATGCGCGCCTTTTCATTGGCATGGAACTGGCCGTCCGCGGCGAACAGCAGGGCCCGCAGCGTTCCCTCGGAGGCCGCAAATTCGATCTCGGGAAAACCACTCGCCTCCTCCGGTGAGGTGTAAAAGGGGACGCACACCGGTGAAAGCGCCGGCGCGGTCGTACAGGAGCCTGCTGTCGTTCCAATCAGCAGCGCTGCCCAGATACACCGGCCCAGCGATCCAATTCCCGTGACCTTACAACCGTTTTTTTCGGAAGTTTTCATGGGGCGGGAGCGGTGCATCTCTGGATCCTGCTCAACTGCCTCATCTCCGCCGGTTCTCCAGTTAAGGCGCTTCAGAGCCTTCTGGAACGCCCTTTATTGGGGGACCTATCGGGCCGGCTTTGGGTCAACCCCTTCGCCTTCCAGGATCTCCCATCCGCCCTTTACAGCGGCAGCCCGCAGCCGGGCATCCGGATGGACCGCCACCGGGTGCTGCGCGTGTTCCAGCAGCGGGATGTCCATCCAGGTATCCCCGTAGGCTGCATCCAGTTGATCCACCCCCAACCGCTTCAGAACCTCCTGGATCTTGCGTTCCTGCGCCACCAGTCCAGATGCCACGCGCACCCGTCCCTCGTGATATTCGACCGGTGTGCCGATCGTCCGGGCTCCCAGCCTCCGTGCGAACGGCTCGATCAGCGGCTCGACCACGCTGCTGGCAATATAGACCTGTGCCCCTTCATTCCGCAGGGAGATCAGCCGCGCTACCACATCCTCGCGGCGTTTCCTCCACAGGTTATGTTCCACCGCCCATTCCCCCACCTCCTTCATCTTCTTAGGGGTCGCCTCTCTTATCATGGAAAGGCTTTCGATCATCAGGTCCTGCCCCCACTTCTGCCAGTCGATCCAACCTGTTTTTGCAATCAGATACCCAGGCGTAATGCGGACCATGTAGCGTTCCGCCTGCCACTTGCTTTGGTGATGCCGCACCCAGTCCACCAATCCCAGCACCGGCGAGCCGGTGGTCAACGTCCCCATCATGTCGGAAACAACGATCATCCTGCCTCTGCGCCTCCTCTGCCCGAATAAGCGGGGATTATAGCACCCGCCAGGGTGATAAAATCTGCTTATGGGCACTCTCTATCTCGTGGCCACCCCCATCGGCAACCTGGAAGATATGAGCCTTCGCGCCGTCCGCATCCTCAAGGAAGTGGTGCTGATCGCCGCCGAGGATACGCGCCACACAGGGAAGCTTCTCAAGCACTTCGGCATCCAAACGCCTCTGCGAAGCTACTTCGAACACAACAAACTGGTCCGCCAGAGCGGTATCCTCGAAAGACTTGCCGATGGCGACGTGGCCCTGGTCTCGGATGCAGGCACCCCTGCGATCAACGACCCCGGCTATGAGCTGGTCAAGGGCGCCCTCGAAGCCGGGTTCCCCGTGCTGCCGGTCCCTGGCGCTTCAGCGCCCATCGCCGCGCTGACCGTCTCCGGCCTCCCCACCGACTCCTTCCTGTATCTGGGTTATCTCCCGCACAAGGCCGGTGACCGCCGCAGGGCACTGCGCCATGTGCAGGCTCAACCCTACACCCTGATCTTCCTTGAGTCTCCCCATCGTATTACCGGGGCGCTGGAAGACATGCTGGAGGAATTGGGGGATCGCCGCATTCTGGTGGCTCGTGAAATGACCAAGATGTTCGAGGAATACTGGCGGGGCCCCCTGGGCGCCGCCCTCGAATACTTCCGCGCCCAGCCGGCGCGCGGCGAGTTCACCCTCGTCGTGGAGGGCCGGTCTCGTGAGGGCGTGGGCAGGTGGACCGAAGATCAGCTCCTGGATTCCATCCGGAAGGGACTTAAGGAGGGCATCTCCGCCTCGCAGCTTGCCGGTGACCTGGCAGAGCGGTCCGGCTGGAAGAAACGTGAGGTCTATCATCTTGTCAACAACCGCAAGGATGAATGACCTTCCCAGCTTGTTTCGATTTCTTAAATAAGGAAGTCGCCCATGCCATCCCTCTTTTTTCTGCATATCGCGATTTATATCGTCCTGGCGAACCTGAGCCTTCTGGGACTGGTGCTCTACAACCCCCGCCTGATGCTTCAAGACTACCCCCCCGCCATCCAGGCCGTCGTCCCTCCAAAGACCGCCCGTGAGAAACGGCTCTCCACCTGGCTGGGTATGCCCTTTCTGGTCATCCTGCTCCTTTTCCCCATCTACGCCGCCGGCCTCCACCTTTCCCGCAGCGGAGGGGGGTTTCTGTCCGCCTGGCTCTATGCCTTTGGGATTTTCTTCGCCTTTAATCTCTGGGATCTGCTGGTCCTGGATTGGCTGGTCTTCTGCACCCTGACGCCCAACCGCTTTGTCATTCCCGGCACCGAGGGCCATCCCGCATACAAGGATTATGCGTTCCACTTCCGTGGATTCTTGATCGGTACGGTGTTCAGCCTGGTCGCCAGCCTGATCGCCGCGGCGGTCGCCTGGCTGGCCGCCTGAGCCGGATATAATTGCTCCCGCCGCTCGTTAGGCGGTTTCATGGAGGAAATATGGCCGATAAAGAAGAGACACCCAAGCCCGAAGAGAAGAAGGAAGAGAAGCCCGCTCCGAAAGACAACCTGGTCGAGAGCCAGCACAGCCTCACCGTTGGGGGCCGCGAACTGGAGTACACCGTCACCGCGGGGACCATGGTCCTCAAGGAGGAGACCCCCGACCGGGACAAGGAGGCCGAAGGCGCCAAGCCCCGCGCTGAAATCTTCTTCGTGGCTTATACCCGCCAGGATGTGGAGGACCGCTCGCACCGCCCCATCACCTTTTCCTTCAACGGCGGCCCCGGCTCCTCCTCCGTGTGGATGCATCTGGGCCTGCTCGGCCCGCGCCGCGTGGAGTTGGAGTTCGACGGCAGCCTCCCCAAGCCTCCCTTCCGCCTCACGGACAACGAGTACTCCCTGCTCGAAGAGACCGACCTGGTCTTCATCGATCCCGTCAGCACGGGTTACTCCCGCCCTGTTGAGGGGCAAAAGCCCCGTGAGTGGCACGGCTTCAAGAAGGATATCGAATCCGTCGGGGATTTCATCCGACTGTACACCACACGCTACGCCCGCTGGCTTTCCCCCAAGTTCCTCATCGGTGAGAGCTACGGCACCACGCGCTCAGCCGGGCTGGCGGGTTATCTCCAGGAGCGGCATGGGCTGTACCTGAACGGCATCATGCTCATCTCCTCCGTCCTCGATTTCACCACCCTGGATTTCCAGGTCAACAACGACCTCCCTTACATCGTGTATCTTCCGGCCTACGCCGCCGCCGCCTGGTACCATCATGCCCTGCGCATCCGCCGGCCGCTGCAGCCCTTCCTCAAGGAGGTGGAGGAGTTCGCCCTCGGCGAGTATGCCTCTGCCCTCCTCCAGGGTGACCAGCTTCTCCCGCGCCGCCGCGCGGAGGTCGTGCAGAAGCTGGCGCGCTACACCGGGCTTTCGGAGTCCTTCATCGAAAGATCCAATCTGCGCATAAACGACCAGCACTTCTTCAAGGAACTGCTGCGCGGCCGCGGCCAGACCATCGGCCGCCTCGACAGCCGCTTCACCGGCATCGACCGCCTCGGCGTCACCCAGCAGCCCGAGTATGACCCCCTGCTCACCAATGTGATGGGCCCCTACACCGCCGCCTTCTATGACTATATCCGCACCGAACTGAAGTTCGAGACCGACCTGCCCTACGAAATACTCAGCGGCTTCGTCCATCCCTGGAGCTTCGCTGAGTTCGAAGGCAGCTTCGTCAATGTGGGCGAGACGCTGCGCCAGGCCATGACCTACAACCCGCACCTCAAGGTCTTCGTCGCCAGCGGTTACTACGACCTTGGCACCCCCTACTTCGCCACCGAGTACACCTTCAACCACCTGGGCCTGCACGGATCGGTGCGCGCCAACGTGAGCATGGGCTT
>CAYMQX010000296.1:0-4410 GCA_964392495.1 uncultured Anaerolineaceae bacterium | reverse complement strand
ACAAGGTCAAGACCTTCTACGATTACGATTTCGACATCATCTTCCACCTGGCGGCCTCGCTCTCCTCCAAAGCTGAGATCGCCACCGAGGAGGCCCACCGCATCAACGTGGAGGGCACCATGCAGCTCCTCATGCTGGCGGCCTATCGTTCGGAGAAATACCGGAAGGAAGTCAAGTTCCTGTTCCCCAGTTCCATTGCCGCCTACGGGATGCCGGACCTGGAGAGTAAAAAACAGGCAGGCTGCGTGAGCGAGGGTGAGTGGAACATGCCGCACACGATGTACGGCTGCAACAAGCTGTACTGCGAGAAGCTGGGCATGTATTACAGCCGTTACTTCGGTCAGAAGCACCTGGACGAGGCACCGCCGCGCATGTTGGATTTTCGCGCCATCCGCTTCCCCGGCCTGATCTCAGCCTACACCCTGCCCAGCGGGGGGACGAGCGACTACGGCCCCGAGATGCTGCACGCTGCGGCGCAGGGCAGGGATTACGCCTGCTTCGTGCGCGAGGACACGAAGATCTCCTTCATGGCGATGCCCGATGCGATCAAATCGCTGATGGTGCTGACCGACACGCCGCGCGAGAAACTCTCACACACGGTCTATAACATCGCCGCCTTCGCCCTGACTGCGGCCCAGTTCCGTGACCGGGCCCTGGAGGCCTTCCCGGGGGCGCATATCACCTTCGAGCCGAACCCGCGCCGCCAGGGGATCGTCGATTCCTGGCCGGAGGATCTGGACGACTCACTGGCCCGGCTCGAATGGGGCTGGCAGCCTGATTACGATGCGGACGCTTTCTTCAACGATTACTTCCTGCCGCAGATACGCAAACGCTACGGACTCTGACCGGACGATCCTTTCTCCACCACGAACGACACGAACCACACGAAAAGGATTTGATGCCTTTGGTTCGTGTTTTTCGTGGTTGCTGATTTCCCGTTCTCAGCGCCCCGTCTGCCAGGTGCCTCAGCACCGGAGTTCCTTGATCTCCGGGTTGTCGAACAGGATCCGCACCAGGCGGGCGTGTTTTTCCGGAGAACCGGCAGCGCTCCAGGAGCAGGTCATATCCCCGCCGCTCTTGGTCTGATTATGGCTCTGGACTCTGAGACCCTCCCTGCGGAACAGCTTCTCGAATTCCTCCAACCTGTCAAAATTAGCGGCGCACACGATCTCGTAGATGCGCTCCTCGCGTACATTGTCGATGCGGTTTTCGATCACCGGCAGCACCCAGAGCACGATCATGGCCGCAATGACCATGACTCCTGCAAGCAGATATTCCCCTCCACCGATGCCCATCCCGACCGCGGCCGTCAGCCAGATGGCCGCTGCGGTGGTCAGGCCAAAGACCCGTCCACCCTCGCGCAGGATCACGCCTGCGCCCAGGAAGCCCACCCCGGTCACGATGTTCGCCGAAATGCGGTTGGGGTCGGAACCTGCCGCGAACTTTGCAGAAAGGATGGTGAACAGACAGGCGCCCGAGCAGATAAAGATCAGCGTGCGAAAACCGGCCGCCTTGTCCCGGTATTCGCGCTCGAGGCCGATCAAACCACCGGCTGCCACTGCCAGCAGGATTTTGATGACATCATCCAGGTTGAGGACCATGTTGATTCTCCTTGACAAACAGTCCGGGTGCCTGCAAGTTCAGTGGCGATCTCCCGCAGCGCTTGTCCTAATCCCAGGCGCGGCTGACAATTCCCACCAACTGCTCCATTCCCTGGCGGACGGGTGCGGTGTGGATGAACTCACGCGGAGTATGTGCCCCGCCGCCGGTGGTGACCCCCACCACCACGGCCGGGATGCCGCGGCTCAGAGGGATGTTCGCATCCGTCGAGCCGGAGGTCAGGTTGGGGTCGATGCCCTGCTCGCGCAGGCTGCGCGCCGCGAGCTGCACCAGGCGGTGATCGGCAGGGATCTCGCCGGGGGGCCGCTGGCTGGTGACGTGAGCCTCCATTTTAACGCCGGGCCGCTCTCCTTCCGAGATCAGCCTTTCGGCCTCGGCAGCCAGGAGCGCCAGTCCGTGAGGGTCCTCCGAGCGCAGGTCGAGGTCGAACCAGGCCTCTGCCGCCACGCTGTTGACGGTCGTACCGCCGGCGATCACGCCCACATTGAGCGTGGTGCGAGGCTGCACGGGAATCGGGAGGGAGGTCAGTTGGGTGACCAGCCGGGCCAGTTCGTGGATGGCCGAGGGCTGGCCGTAATCGGACCAGGAATGCCCCCCGGCGGTGCGGGCGGTGACGTGATAGCGCTGCACACCGATGGCGCGGTGATAGACATGGCCCAGCGCCAGCCCCTCGATGATGAGATAACCAAGCACGCCGCTCCCGAAGCGCTCCACTACGGCGCGCATTCCGCGCAGATCGCCCAGGCCTTCCTCGCCCACGTCCGCGCACAACCACAGGTCACCGCGCGTCCTCAGCTTGCGCTCGCGCAGCAGCCACGCCAGTCCGAAGAGGGCCGCCACGCCGGTGGAGTTATCTCCCAGGCCAGGACCGTGGATCTTGCCCGGCTCCCGTTTCAATTCCAGGTTCGTTTCGAGCGGGAAGACCGTATCCATGTGCGCCACGGCCACCAGAGGCGGCCCGCCTCCCATTCCCGGAAGACAGGCATACACATTGCCTAAGGTGTCCTGCGACACCCCGGAAAAACCCTCGGCCTCGAACAGTCGGCGGACGAGGTCGCCGCGCTCCTGTTCCGCGAAGGTGGGTCCGGGGGTCTGCTGGATCTGGACGGCCAGGTCGATGATCTTTTCGAGCATACTGTTAAACCTCCCGGATCATATCGGCGATGGCCTGGTAGCGCGCCTCGGCCAGGCCGGGCAGCACCTCGAGCGGATACAGCGCCCCCGCCCCCTCCAGCTTAAGCGAAGCCGAGACGCTGCCGCGCAGGGCGGCTTCCAGCGGGTCGAAGGCCTTCTGGAAACCTGACAGGCAGCCTCCTGCAAAGGCGCTCCCGGCGCCGGTGGGGTCCACACGGCGCGAATCATAGGCGGGGATCTCCCAGCGGCGTTTGGCCCCGCCGTCATAGACCAGCGGCCCCTGCGCCCCGCGCTTGACGATGATGATCTCACAGCCATACGCGGCAACCGCCTCGACCATCTCCCACAGGTCATGCGTCTCACCCCAAAAGAGCGCCCTCAGTTCCCCCTCGGAGGGCAGGAAGATGGTGATGCCCTGCAGGAGCAGCCGCAGGTCGCGCATCAGGCGCGGGTTCATGGTGGCGCGTGCCGGGTCCAGGCTGATGGTGGCGACGGTCCCTCCGCGGAAGGCCGCGGCCAACTGGCTCTGGGTGGTGAAGTCCATCGGGCAAATGTGGACGGCGCGTGCATCCAGGTATTCCCTGGGTATGTCGGACACGCCCGGCAGCAGGGGATCCGATTTTTTTACGCCCGGTTTCGTTTCGGTGGGGGGCTGGTAGCCGAGCAGGGCTTTGGGAAAGGTCATCTCCCGGCGCGCAAAATGCTGGACCGGGCTGGCTTCGCTGCCGTGCTCGAAGTCCGTATAAGCGATAAAGTAGCGCATGTCAAAACTGCCCGGCAGGATGCGGATCCCGCCGGTGTTGAAGCCGAGCGCCTCCAGGTCTTTCAGCCACTGCCGCGGCAGGTCCTCACCGACGCGGCTCAGCAGGCCGATCTCCTTCTCCCAGACGGCCAGTCCCGCGGCAGCATACAGCAGGTCGCCTCCGGGCACATCCAGCAGCGGCGCGCCGGCTGCGGGAAGGATGTATTCACGCTGGAAGCGGCCGGCGATGACGAAGGAGGGCTGCATGGGCGGGTCAGGGTTGGGTGATGAAGGGGGATTTCAGGGGGGTGGTGGGACGCTCCACCGGGAGCAGGAAGCTGAAGATGCTGCCCTGGCCCTCGGTGCTTTCGGCCCAGATGCGCCCGTTGTGCATTTCGATCATGGCGCGTGCCACGGAAAGGCCCAAGCCCATCCCTCCGTAATGACGGGTGAGATGGGATTCCACCTGGAAAAATCGTTCAAAGATATGCGGCAGCCCGGCGGCGGGGATGCCGATCCCGTCATCTGCCACCGATACCCTCACATGCCCCGGGACAGCCTCCGCCGTGATGAGCACATGCCCGCCCTCATTGGTGAAGGTCAGTGCGTTCTTCACCAGGTTGCTCAGGGCGATGGCCACCTTGCTGGCCTCCGCTTCCACCCACAGCTCGCCGGGGGGCAGGGAGGTCTTCAGTTCGATCCGTTTGTCGTGGGCCAGCGGTTCGAAGCTGGAGGCGACCTCCTGGATGACCGCCTGCATCGAGACCCTGCGCACCCGGACGCGCGCCGTGCCCGCCTGGTAGTTGTCCACACTGGAGAGACTCTCAATGATCTCCTTGAGCCGCCCGGCATTGCGGATAATAGCGTCCACCTGCTCGGTAAAGCCTTCACCCAGCATCTCTCGCAGAAAGGTG
>CAYMQX010000295.1:3139-4410 GCA_964392495.1 uncultured Anaerolineaceae bacterium | reverse complement strand
GCTTCCCCGCCAGCGGCATCGCCTACGCCCCCGACCTGCTCCTCACCGCCGATCACGTCGTCACGCGCGACGATGAACTGCGCGTCGGCCTGCCGGATGGCAGGACCCTGCCCGCCTCGCTGGCAGGCCGCGACCCCGGCAGCGACCTGGCCCTGCTGCGCCTGTCCGAAAAGGCCCTCACCCCCGCCAAAGCCGCCCCGGCCCCCAAAGTGGGCCAGGTCGTCCTGGCGCTCGGACGCCCCTCATCCGCGGGCGTGCAGGCCTCCTTCGGGATCCTGGTCTCCATCAACGGCCCCGCCCGCCCCTGGCGCGGCGGCCTGCTCGACCAGTTCTACCAGACCGAGACCGTCCCCTACCCCGGCTTCTCTGGCGGTCCCCTTGTGGACGCCTCTGGCGCGCTGCTCGGGCTCAACACCTCCGGGCTGATGCGCGGCGAAGCCCTCACCATTCCCGCCGGCGCGGCCTGGAGCATCGCACAGGCGCTCGCCGAGCATGGCAGCGTCAAGCGCGGCTACCTGGGTGTGCGCACCCAGCCCGTGGAGGGCGGCCTGCTCATCCTCTGGCTTGAGGAAGGCGGCCCCGCAAGGTCCGGCGGACTGCTGGTTGGGGATATCCTCACGGGCCTCAACGGCCAGCCGCTGCGGGAGGCCGATGACCTCTTCAGCGCGCTGAACCGGGACGTGGTGGGCAAACCCGTCAGCGTGGAGCTGCTGCGCGGCGGGCAGCCGCAAAGCCTAAAAGTGACCCCCGCCGAAAGGAAGTGACTTGAGGCGCCTCCTGCTGGTCGCCCCCATCCCGGCGCTGCGCCTCGGCCTGCGCCAACTGCTCGTCGATTCCGGCATGCAGGTGGTGGGTGAGGCCGACCGGCCGGACTCTCCCGAATTTGCCGGGGCGGAGGCCGATGTGCTGATCTACGCCCCGGCCTCCGCCTCCCTCCCCAACCCGGGCTTTGAGAGCGGGACGGCACTGCTGCTCCTCAGCGACGAGCCGCCGCCGCCCTCCGCCTTTGCAGGGTTTTCTGCCGCTTGGGGCGTCCTTCCCCTGGAGGCCTCCCGCGAGGAGTTGGTCGCCGCGGTCCACGCGCTGGCCGAGGGGCTGGTAGTGGGCACGCCCCGCT
Source organism: uncultured Anaerolineaceae bacterium (assembly GCA_964392495.1). Classification (GTDB taxonomy): domain Bacteria; phylum Chloroflexota; class Anaerolineae; order Anaerolineales; family Villigracilaceae; genus JACPVF01. The sequence continues at coordinate 3,293 of CAYMQX010000295.1, read as the reverse complement.
TCTTCCGGTCGCGCCCGCCCCTTCCCGATGGTGAAAGCCCGCCGCTGAGCGAGCGCGAGCTGGAAGTGCTCGACCTGCTGGCCCGGGGGCTGGCGAACAAGCAGATCGCCGCCGCGCTGGGCATCACCGAGCACACCGTCAAGTTCCACGTCTC
>CAYMQX010000295.1:0-3039 GCA_964392495.1 uncultured Anaerolineaceae bacterium | reverse complement strand
CTAATACTTGATGACGCGCGGCAGCTTCTTGGCCTGCTGGATCCAGCCTTCCACCTGCGCGGCGGTGGGCATCTTGCGGACCAGCTTCTTCTCCGCATTGACCTGCTCCATCTTCTTGAACAGGTTGGCGCCGGAGCGCTTCGCGAGCTCCACGACGGTGTCCACGCCGGCCTCCTCGAGCAGGTCGGAGTATTCGCCGCCCACGCCCTTGATGCGGAACAGGTCGGCCAGGTTCACCCACTCCAGGATGTTGGCATCGCCAATGCCCGACATCCTGGCGACCTCCTTGCGGCCCGCCGGGGTGGCGCCTTTCTTCAGCAGGGCCTCCAGCGAGCGTATGCCCGCCTTGGACAGCTTCGCGGCGTAGGCCGGACCGATCCCTTCGATGTCAACGAGTTTCATGTGCATCTCCTTTTCCTCAGTGATCTGTAATGGAAACAACCCTTGTTTTTATTATAGTGCAAATCGCGGCAATGTAAATATAGGACGATCCAACCTCCGCAGGTGGTCCGGAGGTCTTGCGCTCCCTGTATTCGGTTGATTCCCGACCAGGGGAGTTTCATGCTCGCGCGGGATGTGTGTGAAAGGGGATCAGGAGCAGGAAGCCGAGGGCGATCGTAGTCTCTGCGATCAGCACGCCCGCCGCCTGAAGCGGCCCGAAATACGGGACGGCCGGGCGCAGGTGCGAGCCCATGCCGAACACGTCCGCCATGCCCGCAAAGACCGCCACCACATAGCCGGTGCTCACCAGCCGTGTGCCGATGTCCGCCGCGATGCTGCGCTGCTGTCCCTTCCAGAGCGCCAGCAGGCCCGTGTAGCCTCCCACGCAGATGAACCCCAACCCCACCAGGAACACCGCGATCTGCACGAAGCCCACCACCGGGCTGCGGTCCCAGCCGAACCAGCCGGGCTTGGCCCCCACCAGGAAAACGAACAGGCCGAAGAGCGTAACGCCCACCCCCACGCGGACTCGCAGCCGCGCGCCCATCTCGGTGCGGCGGACGGTATCCACCGGAGCGGCGGCGGGGGTTCCAGGCGCGGAGCTCATGCAGGCAGGTCCCTCCTCAGGCGGGCGATCCAGTTCCCGCCCAGGATGTTGGTGGCATCCGCCTCAGTATAACCCCGCTCCAGCAGCAGCGGCCCGATCTTTTGCAGGTCGGCCACGCTCTCGATCTCCGGCGGCACCGATTGCAGCCCGAAGCCGCCGTCGAAGTCCGAGCCCAGCCCGGCATGCAGCGCGTCCCCGGCCAGTTGGCAGATGTGGTCAATGTGGTCCACCACCGTCTCCAGGCTCACTTCCTCGCGCCCCGAGCGGCCCGCCAGCCATCCTGTCTTCAGATACCCGTTGAACGGCACCACACCCGCCACGCCATCTCTTTCGATCAGCCCCCGCAGCACCCGGTCCGAGAACTGGCGGTTGGTGGCGAACCCCGGCAGCAGCGCCAGGCAGTTGCCGTGCGTGGCGACCACCGGCCCCTGGTAGCGCTCCAAAGCCTCCAGCATGGCCGGCTCATCCATGTGACTCAGGTCCAGCGTGAAGCCCAGCCCGGCCATGGCCCCCAGCAGTTCCCGCCCCTCCGGCGTGAGCGGACCCGGCTCCCTCCAGCCGCCCGAATAGCGGGTCGCCACCCAGGCCAGCCCGATCAGCCTCAGCCCCATCTCGTACCACTCCTCCAGCTCGGCGGGGCTGCGGACGCCGTCCGCCCCCTCCATCAGGGGCACCAGGCCCACGGGGTGCGGGCCCGCCGCCTCCCCCTGCCCCCATGCAGAAAGCACGCCCTCCAGCGCGCTTCGCCGCGTCACCAGCCGGAAGGCTTCCGGCCTCTCATCCACCAGGCGGTGATAGATGAGAAGCTGCTGGCGGTAGATGCGGTTGGCTTCGTCTGCGGTGCGGTAGGCGAAAGGCTCCTCCAGCTCGTTGTGCATATAGCGGCGGGGCGGCGCGTAGAGCGTGGCAAAGACCACCGCCACCGAGCCGCGCTGGTATTCCGGCCAGCCCAGCAGCGCATCCTCGCACAGCTCGCGGAGGCGCGTCCCGGCTTCCAGACGGCGGGTCTCCTCCACCGGGCGCATGTAGTCGCGCCCGTAGGCCTGCATGTTCCAGGCGATGTCGTTATGGGAATCTACGATGAGGGGCATAATGATAATGAAGAGCGCACCCGGGGAAAGGTGCGCTCCGTTTTTTCAGGCCTCGTCCCCGCCCTGGGATTCCTCGGGGGGGGCCGGGTTGGCTTCTGTTTTGGGTTCTTCCTGCGGTGCTTCCTGCACGCCCTCTTCCGACTCGCTGTGGAACTGCTCGGCCAGCATCTTGAAGTCCTTGTCGGCGAAGGCCGCCGAATCCACCTTGCGCAGGCTCAGGCCGATGCGGTGCTGGCCCGGCTCGATGCGGATGATGCGCAGGGTCTTTACGTCCCCTTCCTTGAGGGCTTCGCGGGGATGCTCGATGCGGTGGTCGCTGATCTCGGAGATGTGGATCAGGCCTTCGATATCGCCTTCCAGCCGGGCGAAGGCGCCGAACTTGGTCAGGCGGGTGATGACGCCCTCCACGAGCTGCCCCACGCTGAACTTCTCCACGCGGCTGGCCCAGGGATCGTCCTGCAGCGCCCGCAGCGACAGACCGATGCGGCGCTTCTCGCGGTCAATGTTGATGACCTTGACCTTGACCTCCTGCCCCACCTCCAGCATTTCCTTGGGATGCTGGACGCGGTCCCAGGAAAGCTCGGAGAGGTGCACCAGGCCGTCCGCGCCGTTGATGTTCACAAAGGCGCCGAAATCGGCCAGGGAGGTGACGCGGCCCGTATAGACCTTGCCCTCTTCCAATTCGTTGATGACGCGGTCCTTGATGGACTGGCGCGACTCGTTGCTGGTGGCGCGCTCCGAAAGGATCAGCCTCCGGCGCTCGCGGTCCACCTCGATGATGCGCACCGAGATCGGGTCGCCGACCATCTTCTGCCAGCGCTGCTCGGGGGTTTCGCCCGTCGCCAGGCTGCGGCGCAGCGCGCTGATCTGCGAGGCCGGCACGAAGCCGCGCAGCCCGCC
>CAYMQX010000294.1:0-4423 GCA_964392495.1 uncultured Anaerolineaceae bacterium | reverse complement strand
ACCTTGGCCGATTTCAGGAAGTAATCCCGCTGTGAAAAATACATATTCTGCAGCCTGGCGTGCTGGTGATTCTGCCGGTAGATCTGACCGGTATGCTTGTTCTCCAAAGAGCAGTAGTGCACCCCCACCTTCAGCCCCTGCTCAAGCGCGAACTCCACCAGGCCCAGGCAGACCGCCTCACTCCCGGCCACGGGCAGCCCGCCGGCATACCAGTAATCGTAAAGCACGCGGAAGGGGCGGGCCTTGATCTTGTAGCCTTTTTCGCGGAATATTTCCGAATTGTTGAGCGGGAAGCACAATTCCAACAGATTGATCCCGAAGATCCCCAATCCCTCCAGCCGCAGAAGGACATCCTTCATTTCCTCCAGCGTACCGGGCAGGACGGGCATCTCGACCATGACGTTGGGGATATATTCGCGCGCCAGGGCAATGCGCTCGTAGGTATGGTTCTGACCTTTGGCGAGATCATGCATGCGGATGCTGAAGCGGATCTCATCCAACCCCGCGGCTTTGAGATTTTCAAGCGTTTCGCGATCGGCGTGATCTCCGCTTGTGTAGAGGCGCGTATAGGCGGCGGGAAATTTATTCCGCGCGTGTGCGAAGAAGCGATAGGCCTCCTCTTTATGGAGCAGAGGCTCGCCGCCGGTCAAAGCCAGGTGCTTTATCCGTGGATTGGATTTATGGAGCTCATCCAACCCGGCAGCCGTATCGCGGGTGTGGGTGCGGTGGTACTCGTAATCTTCCTGGTTGGGGTTGAAGCAATAGAAACAATCACGGTGGCACTTCAACGAGACAAAGAAAGTCTGGCTGGTGACGCCGATCTGGCAGGCCTGGCAGGAGGGTGAGATGCCGTTGAGCACGATGCTCTTGTCGTCATTGCGCACATTCGCGCCTTTTCGGCGCAGTGCTTCGATCCGCTCCCGTACCGGGGCGCTGTCATCCTGCGGCTCGACCTCCACACCCATCCCCTGTACCTGTTGCATGAAATCCGCGTAGATCTGCACATACTGCTGCGCGTAAAGGCGCAGGGCGGGATCCTTGATCTGAGGCAGGGTTTCGCGGGTGACATCCAGGTTCATGCAGGGAGGTCCTTTTTCGTCCGTGGACTGCGGGCTTGATTGTTCGGTAATATCATGGAGCCAAAGGGATTGGCGCGGCGGAACTCACACAGGTCACAGAGATTCCTGTCCGGGCGTTCCGCCATCCAGATACGGCATTGTTTGCAGCGCACCAACTTTCCGCTTTGCAGCAGCAGCGGATCATTGGAGCCGAACACCTGTTTAAAGGAAGGGGCGGATTCGATTTTGATGGCGCCAGGTGCACAGAAGCCCTCACAGAGGCCGCAATCCATACAAGTCTGCGGTGAGAAGCTGAGGCGGAAGGCGCCTGCCTCCTCATCTCTCTCAAAATGAAGAGCGCCGGCGGGACAGCCTTTATCACAAGCGCCGCAGGCCGTGCAGGCATCGGAGACTTCCAACATCGCGAATCCCGGCAAGGGCAGGTCGGAAAAGGTTTCCGGCGCGGGCAGGTGAGCGAGGGCGCCCAGCAATCTACGGCGTTCGCGGCCGGGCTGCCTTTCGGCAGGCGGAGGCTCTTTTTCCATGGTGCGCGCAAGGGTGACCTGGCCCTGGCGTCCCAACATACGAAATAGATCGCGCCTGGAAAGCGGAGGATTCTTCGCATTCCAGTACGACCGCTCCACCGGCTGTTGGATCTCCTCAACACAGACCACCGGCTCATTCCGGGCCCACATGCCGAGAAGGTCCGCGGCCGAGCGTGCCTGGGCTTTGATCTGCTCATGGAGCGCAGCCCAGCGGCATTCACGGCAGGCATCCGTGCGCAGTGTGATGTGCCGCATGCCCAGGGCGGTGAGGCTGAGAAATGCTGCGCTCCCCAGCCCGGCCAGGCAGCCGCGCAGTTGGATCCCGATGCCCTCTCCCTCCACGCCGATCTCAGGGTGGGGGTGCAGCCCGCACAGCAGCTCGATGGAATCCCCTTCCACATGCGCGGCGCAGTTCAGCAGGTCGGGGACATCGTCATCCGCCTGATAAGCGCCCACGGGGCATACCGGGATGCAGGCCAGGCAGGACTCGCATTTCGCGGTGTCCAGCGATGGCGGCTTGCCCACGGTGATCGCCTGCGCAGGGCAGACCTCATAGCACGCCGCACATTCCGAGAACTGCCCCCGCGTATGCAGACAGCGCCCGGCATCCATAACGACTTGCGAGCGATCGAGCGAGGCGAACCGCTCGGCGGCATCGAGGAGGGTCAAGAGGCTTGCTCCTTTGGAATCTCGATCTGGAGCATTTCCGCCGCAGCTTGTAGAACGCCAATCACCAGGTGTGAGACGCCGCGATAGAAATCCGTTTTGGCGTGCTTTTGAACCTGCTCCGCCCAGAGAGGCCCCCAGCGAAGGAGATGCCGGGAAAGGAAATGGTACTGTGCCTGCAAGGTGCTCTCAAAGTCCGGTCTATTATTGGCTTCCAGAGCCTGCAGGGAGAGGGAAGCCAAGCGCGCTATAAAACCCAACTCCAAGCCGATATGGTCATCAGGTTCGGTGTACTTTTTTTCAATCTCGAGACCGAATCGTCGATACCAATCACGGACTTCCAAAGTCTCCTTCTGGAAGAGTATATGTTCCTTGCTAAGGTAAACCGATCCCCAGGGGACGGCCAGCAATTTGCCGGTTCCAATGAACAAGCGGGTGTAATCCGCCTGCAGACTCGCAAATACCTCATCGCTCAGGCCGCCTTCAGCCCATTTCTGCAATAAAGTCAGACCAGTCTGGCTCTCAGCTCCCTCAGAGCCAAACGGTACGTTGGTGAAAAAATCTCCTTCTGTCAATGACTGAAGCAGAGCCCGCTCATCCTCCCCAGGATACCGGTATAATACGCGGCCCAATAGGGTGAATACGAGCAATTCACCTGTCAGTATTTCCTGCCATTTACTTTCATGAAGTTTTATCACGACTTGTTCGACATTCCTCCATGTTTTATTTTCCAGTTTACAGCAAATACCAGAACCGCAATAAGGGCAAGAAATTCTATAAAATAGGTGATAAAAGTAACAATTTGTGCAGTTCCAATACCGATCCTGGCCAGCCGATCACGCATCTGAGCGCCAAAGCTTGGCTGCCAGACCGGCTGGAAGGGGACCCCGCTATTCGCGCGGAGCGCCGCGATCACAACAGGCTCGTACCGTACCGGTTTTGGATCAATTTCTGAATTCAGAAACACCATTTCACCGGCTTGTACTGTCACGGGATTTGTCTCCCCTGCCCGCAGGATGGATGCCTGACCCTCCAATATGTACAGCCAACCCTGAAGGGCAGACGGTCGTTCCAATGCAAAAACGCCGCCGGAGATGGTGATCTTCATATTCTCCAAACGGATGACCAAATTCTCGTCTGATCCGCTTCCCCAGAGCCATCCCTGCTCAAAGTCGATGCTCCCGTCCTGTTCAGTCATCAAAGTCTCTGGCGGGACGACGATCGTACCTTCGCCCCAGGCCATGATCCGGGTCTCGGGACGTTGAACCATGGAAAAATCTACTGATTCATCTCCGGTCAGCTTATCAAGGTACTGGATCTGGCTGAAATATCCCGGGGCACTGACAGTGGCAGTCTCACCTTGCCTGGGCAAATCATGGAGTGTATAACTACCTGAGGCGGGCTCATTTTGTATCGTCTGTGCTCCCGCGCTGATCCATGCAAAGGGCAGAGATACGCCGCTTTCATCTGTAATTTTTCCGGATAAAGGCACACCGTTCAGCGGCCGCGGAACCAGGTCCATGCTTGTAGAAGTATCCCTGGAAAGGTCAAGTTCAGTAACGTCCAGCGTCAATCCTTGAGCAGCCAGAGCCTGGGGATCCGCAACAAGTATGACCGGTTTTACAGGAAGTTCCGTGAAGGAGAATGTGCCAGTGGGCGAGGTCGGGTTTGTTCGGGCTTCACCATCAGGGGAGCTGATCGCCCAAATCTGAACAGGGAACTTCAACCCGGAAAGGTTTCCGGAGATCTCCCCGGAAGCTGCTTCCAACCGCACCGTCACCACAGGAACTGTGGGGGTGCCTGACGGGATGACCACTTGTACAGGCTCCCGGCTCCGATACAAAATTCCATCAATGACTGTAGGAGGGACAGAGAGGCGGTAAGTAGTGGGGTATTCCGAGAGGGCTTCCACCTGCAAGCTTGCCCGGCCATTTGCGTCCGCCAAAGCGGAGAAAGAACGGCCCCGCCATTCATAGATGCGGGTATCTGCCCGGATGGGAAGATTTGAAACCAGCCTGTCATTCTCAAGCAGTACCTGAACGGGGATCGAGGCAACCTTGCCCGAATCGACATGGATGATGCGCTCGTCCTCAGCCAGGACACCGGCAGAGTCCGTCAGGGAAACTTTTAACCGTACAGTTCCTCCCGCCGGGA
>CAYMQX010000293.1:0-4427 GCA_964392495.1 uncultured Anaerolineaceae bacterium | reverse complement strand
CCTGTTCCTGACCAGGCTCCCAGCGCCGGGGGTCGAGGCCGTCGACGGCCAGTTCATAACGTGTGGAGCCGTTCAGAAGCACTAGGTAGACCGGGCGCGGGTTGTACATGGCGGCGAAGCCCTGGTTCACGAGCCGCAAGTTGACCTGCAGGGATCCGCCTGCACGGACGGAAGCCGGAAGGGTTGCTTCTTTCAGGACCAGCCGGTAGCCCAGGCTGCGGCGGATCGTGTCCATGCAGCCTTCCGCGGTCCAGCCGTTCAGCACCTCGGCCTTGTAGCCGTTGTTCATAAACGACCAGTGCAGCAGAGCCATCTCCTGCAGGGCATTGGTGCAGGAGGTGCGCGGTGGGTTAACGGCACAGGTCTCTCCACCCACCGGAGTGAAGCGGCCTTCCTGGGCGACAAAAGCCTTCCAGCAGCTTACCGGGTCCTGACCATCGCAGAAATTCGAGCTTTGCTTTGGCAGTTGAGGGGTGTTGGAAAGATAGGTGCCCGAATCGTTCACGCCTTCCAGGAAGCAGTCATTCTGATGCCCGATGCGGCTCTGATCGCTCCCGTTGAAGGCCTGAGCGCTGCTGATCGGCCCCTGGAAGAACATCTGCTTGTAGCGGGGGTAGCGCAGCTGCAGCATCCGGTCCGCCGGAAGGGCATCGAGCAGGCTGTCCACGATGGCGCGCCGGTATTCAAGAGGGTGCAGATACCTGGTGCTGTGCCATTCACCCCAATGACCCACGAAGCCTACCTGCAGGGTCGCGATCACGTCGGAATTTTCTGTGAGGATGGGCTTGAGTTGGCTGATATGTTGGAGCACGAGGTCAATGGGGGCGTCGGGCTGCGCCTGAGCCGGGTCGCTGGTGGAGCCGGGACCGGGGTTGTACACGAAACGGATGACCAGTTTCAGGCCGCGTGCCCGGGCCGTGCTGAAGACCGTGCGGATGGTGTTCAGTCCGTTCTGATCCAGAGGACGGTCGCGGTAGTTGTCCAAACGGAAGTAGATCCATACCAGAGAGTCGGAAGCCTGCAGAACGTTGATTTTGTTCAGACTGAGAGTCTGATCCGGGAAGACCGAGGCCTGCTTCATGAAACCGCGCTCTGGGTTGGCGAAATCCTCATTGGAGGGGCTGAAGACGATCTTTATATTCTCAGGCGCCTGGGTAGGGAGGGCGGTGCTTATGGCGGTGGGCAGGGGCGTGGAAGTCGGCACCGTCTCCGGCGTGGCGGTTGCACCAGGTGCCGGGTCGCCGGCAGGACCGATGTAGCTCTGCCGGTGCGACTCAAAGGCATCCAGGTAGATGGTCCCGCGTGTGCCCGAATCCAGGGCGGCCACCATGCCCAAACGAACACGGTCAATCCGCCAATTGCTGTTGGCGATGGATGCCAGGTCGGCCTGCTGCGTCCCGTCGACCCAGAGGGTCAGTCCGCCGTCCTGGGCGCCTGCCGCGCTGGCGGCGCGCCAATCCAGTTCCAGGCTGTGAGCCGCGTCGCTGATGGGAAGCCAGGCGGTATTGGTCCATTGGCTCCCGTTATTGAGTACTCGTCCCCTGCATTGATAGCCTCCGGAGAAGGCGCGAAATTCGATCTGCAGGACCGCGGTGGATTTGCCCTGGTAGCCGTTGAAGAGGACGAAGGCATTTCCATCCGCCATCTTGATCGAAGCCGGATCGAAATGGAACCTGGCCCGGTAGCGCGGTTCGGCATTGGGAGCCTCATCGGTGACAAAGATCGATTTGTTGTCATTCACCACCGCCTGAAGGCCCATGCCGCCGCGCAGGGCGGCAGCGGTGTTTACACTCAGGTCTCCTCCATTGGTAGAGTTGGAAGACCAGGCTGTCAGAGTTCCAGCCTCGAAACTGTCTGCAAAGATCATGTCCCCCGGAGCTGCCTGCGCGGGGGAACTGCCGGTGAATACGGAGGGTTTCACCTGCCCGAGGGTGGCAGAGGCGAGCAAGGCTATTACAACCAGGCTTTGAGAAAGCTGCACGTTGAATCTCCTTGGGTGGACCGTCCAGCGTGGTGCGCTGCATTGAGTCCGCGATGTATTGGGTTGATGAACGATCCCGGGCAGGCTTATTGTAAGCGCGTCCATCCGGACATGCCTGCCTTGCAGGTTGACACGGGAATAAAACAGGCTCGATCCCCCAGGTTCAGAAAAAAAGCGTACCCCCGGCCTGATCGCAGAACAAAAAAGGTGCTGGAAATGCAACGAGGTGTTCTGATTGATCAGGGACGTGCTGGTCGTGCGCAGGTACTTGTAACAAATCCGCAAAAGTCATCTCAATCAACCTTAAGTACTAGTTGACGAAGGATGTCGTACCTTGCAGGGAAGACTCTGCGCGTAACTAAACGCCCTTACAATTCTGTGGTTAAATACAGTCATGAACTTAAGATCCATACTGCGCGGGATCCTGTATCGATATGGGAAAATCTCCCAAACACTGAAGTTCTCCGGCCTGCCTGCGCCTGAGGGCGGCTGGCCCATCCTGCTGGGGATCTCCTTCCCCAAGAGCGGAACCCATTTGCTGGACCAGATCCTGCTGGGCTTTTCTGCGGCGGCCCCTTTTCCCCGCCGCCTGCACTCCTTCTTTGCCGGGTATGAAGGGAAGAGCGGACGAAGACGTTCGCTGGAAGAGACCCTGGCATGGGTCGATTCGCTGCGCCCGCGGGATGTTGCCTCGGCCCATCTTTTTTCCTGGGATGAAGTGGTGAAGCGCATCGCCTCCCCGGCCTTTGTCCCCTATTTCATCTACCGCGATCCGCGGGACGTGGTGGTCTCGCATGTCTTCTATGTGACTGACATGGAGGCGCTCCACGTGCACCACGACTATTATGCCTCCCTGCCGGATTTTGGCACGCGCTTGATGACCAGCATCCTGGGGCGGGAGGACGGAACAGTGGAGTTCCCGGATATCGCGACCCGCTTTGACCGTTATATCGGCTGGCTGGACCAACCAGCGGTACTCTCCCTGCATTTCGAAGACCTGGTCCACGACCGGCCCGCGGCGCTGGAACGCATCATGGATCACTTCCTCAAGCGTGTGCCTCTCGACACGCCGCGTCCGACCCTCCATGCCGCGCTGGAGGCCTCCATTAATCCCAAAAGATCCCCCACCTTCCGCTCGGGCCGCACGGGTGAGTGGAGGCAATTCTTCACGCCGCAGCATACACGGGCCTTCAAGCAGGTGGCAGGGAACCTGCTGGTGCGGTTGGGCTACGAAAAGGACCTCGACTGGCAGCCCTGATGACCTGCTCCATTGTGATCCGCGCCTATAACGAGGCGGCCCACCTCCCGCGCCTCTTCCAGGGCCTCCGCTCGCAGACGATCAAGGATATCGAGGTCATCCTGGTGGATTCGGGTTCCAATGATTCCACGGTGGAGGTGGCTCAGGCGCAGGGCGCGCGCCTCGTCAGTATCCTGCCTGGTGAATTCACCTTCGGCCGTTCGCTGAACCTGGGGATGCAAACTGCCACAAATGAGCTGGTCGTTATTGCCAGCGCGCACGTCTACCCGGTCTATCCGGACTGGCTTGAATCTCTCCTGAGACCATTCCAGGATGAGCAGGTGGCGCTCACTTACGGCAAGCAGCGCGGCCCGGCCACGGCCAAATTCTCGGAGCGGCAGATCTTCCAACAGTGGTACTCCGACCTGAGTGTGCCGAGGCAGGCGACCTCCTTTTGCAATAATGCCAATGCGGCCATCCGGCGCAGGCTGTGGCAGGAGAACCCCTATGACGAGGGCCTTACCGGCCTGGAAGACCTGGCCTGGGCAAAGTGGGCCAGGGAGCAGGGATATGCCATCTCCTATGCGGCGGAGGCCGAGGTCATCCATGTCCATCATGAGACGCCGCGCGCCGTCTTCAACCGTTATCGCCGGGAGGCCATGGCTTTTAAACACATCCATCCGGAGGCGCACTTCAACCTCTACGATTTTCTGCGCCTGACCTTCACCAACATCCTCAGCGATATGCGGCATGCGGCGCAGGAGCGTGTGCTGGGAAAGAGCCTGGCTTCGATCCTGTGGTTCCGCTACATGCAGTTCCACGGCACGCGGCTGGGCTATAAGGATTCGGGATTGATCACCCCGCAGTTGCGCGAGACCTTCTACTATGCGCGCACAACCGGGACTGCCACCCCCTCCCGCCGCGAGGTGGAGCCCATCCACTACCCTGAAGAATGATATACTGCCTCGTCGTCCGCCTCCCCGGTCGCTCCTGGTGTTTGCGGTCTGCCGCCTGAGAAATACAGTACAGGTTTCCAGCAGGAGTCTACGAAGGGGACAGACCGTATCACCGGAGACCACCACACCAGACCGCCTTGATCCTCATTGAAAAATACAACGTCCCTTCAATGGAAAAACCATGAACCGATTTGCAGCCCTTGTCCCCATGCGCCACCACAGCCAGCGCGTCCCCGGCAAGAACTACCGCCTG
>CAYMQX010000292.1:0-4443 GCA_964392495.1 uncultured Anaerolineaceae bacterium | reverse complement strand
GCGCTGCACCGGCGCTTTCGGAAGGCGGCTGAGCGGGCGGAGATCCCCTTCTCGGTGGAGCCCATGCCGGCGTATTCCATGACGGACGCAGACGCCATTCTGACCGCCGCGGGGGGCATCCCCTGCATGGTGCTGGGCATCCCCATCCGCTATATGCACTCGCCGGTGGAGGCGGCCTGCCTGCGGGAGATTGAGCGGGCGGGCAGGCTGTTGGCGGAGTTCATCGTCTCGCTGGAGGGCGATTTCCTCCGGCAGGTGGTGTGGGAATGAGCCTTCTGCGCATCCGTGCGCCGCAGATCCGTCTGCTGGAAAGGCTGTGCAACGCCGCGGGCGTCTCCGGCGACGAGGGCGAGGTGCGCCGGATCGTGCTGGAGGCGGTAAAGCCTTACGCCAGTGAAGTCCGAGTGGATGCGCTGGGCAGCGTGCTGGTGCGGCGGGCGGGCAGGGGCAGGGGCCGCCGCCCGCGCGTCATGCTGGACGCGCACATGGATGAGGTGGGCCTGATGCTGGTGGAGGCCGACGGTGACGGGCTGTACCGCTTTGAGACGGTGGGCGGCATCAATCCGCTGCATCTCCTGGGCAAGCAGGTGCTGGTGGGCGTGGCGCACAAGCCGGGTGTGATCGGCGCGGGACCGATCCACCTGCTGGGCGAAGACGAGAGGCTGCGCAGGGTGGAGGTGGAGGCGATGCGCGTTGACCTGGGGCCGGGGGGGCGGGCCGAGGTCGGAGAGCGGGCCGTCTTCGCCACGCGCTTCCGGCGCTCCGGGCAGGCCCTCCTGGCGAAGGCCATTGATGACCGCATCGGTGTGGCGACGCTGATCGAGATATTAAAGGAAGCGCCGGAGAATATCGATCTGTGCCTGGCCTTCAGCGTGCAGGAGGAGATCCACGCGCGCGGCGCGGCCGCGGCGGCGCATGTCTTCGAGCCGGAGCTGGCCTTCGCCATCGACTCCACGCCCGCCAACGACCTGCCCGCCTGGGATGGGAGCGAAAATTCCTCCTATAATACGAAGCTGGGGCAGGGACCGGCCATCTACTCGGTGGACGGCCGGATGCTGCACGACCCCGGCCTGGTCCGTTTGCTGCAGGAGACCGCGCAGGAGGCGGGCATCCCGTACCAGATGCGGCAGCCCGGCGGCGGTTCCACGGATGGGGCCGCCATCCAGCGGGCGCGCGGCGGTGTGCGTACGGTCTCGGTCTCGGTGCCGCACCGCTACACCCATTCGCCCATCAGCCTCGCGCGCATCGAGGATTGGAACGCCACGCTGAACCTGCTGCATCTGGCGCTGCGGCGCATTACGCCGGACATTAACTTTTAGAGGTGAGCTATGAACGGACTGATCGCTCTGCTGGGCTCGGGGGAATATCTCCCGGTGATGGACGGCGTGGACCGCTACCTGCTGGACAGCCTGGGCTTGAAGGACCGCCGGGCGCGCGTGGTGTGCCTGCCCACCGCGGCCGGGAAAGAGGGCGACGGCAGCATCGGGCGCTGGTCGCACATGGGCGTGGAGCACTTCGAGGCGCTGGGCGCGCAGCCCCGGGCTCTGCGGATCATTGACCGGGCCTCGGCGGAGGATCCGCAGTTCGAGAGCGACCTGGAGCAGGCGGACCTGATCTACTTCTCCGGCGGGGACCCCGGCTACCTGTACCAGACGCTGCAAGGGACGCGCGCTTGGGCGGCAGCCAACCGGGCCTGGGACCGGGGCGCCATCTACGCGGGCTGTTCGGCCGGGGCAATGATCCTGGCGCGCGCCATGCCCAACCTGCGTCTGGCCGGGCTGAACACGCACGCCGGATTCGGCCTGGTGCCGGCCTGTTATGTCCTGCCGCATTTCGACGCCATGCCGGTGGTCTTCAAGCCCATCGTGGCGGGCCTGCGGCGCGGCCTGGCGGAGGGAGAATATATGCTGGGGATCGATGAGAACACCGCGCTGGTGGGCAGGCTGGGCGGCCCCTGGCAGGTGATGGGCGTGAGCGGCGTGCAGGTGATCCGCCTGCACAGCCAGGAGACCTTCCGGGCCGGGGAGACCGCGGCCCTCTGAACAGGGACGGGATGCCATGAAAGCACTGCTGAAGGAACTGACCGGGACCCCCGGCCCTGCGGGGCACGAGGAGGCCGTGCGCGCGCTGATCCGCCGCGAGGTGGAGCCGCTGGCCGACGAGCTGCGCGTGGACGCGCTGGGCAGCCTGGTGGCGCGCAAGAGGAGCCTCTCGAAGGGGCAGGGGGGGCTGCGCATCCTGGTGGCCTCCCGCATGGATGAGCCGGGGCTGATCGCCAGTCACATCGACGCGCAGGGCCGCGTGCGCTTCGCGGCGCTGGGCCCGCTGGAGCGGCGCTCGCTGGCGGGGAGCCTGGTCCGCTTTCTGAACGGGCAGGCGGGCGTGGTGGGCTGCGAGGCGGGCGCGGAGGCGCTGCCCGCCCTCGACAGGTTCTTCGTGGATGTGGGCAGCGACAGGGCCGCGGATTGCCCGGTGAAGCCGGGCGAGACCGCTGTGCTGGAGGTCCCCTTCCAGGAGCTGGGCGGCAGGGTGAGCGCCGGTGCGCTGGAGACCCGCGCCGGGGTCGCCGCGGCCATTGAAACGCTGCGGGGGCTGAAGTCCTCGCCGCACGAGCTGTGCTTTGTCTTTGCGGCGCAGGGGCAGGTGAGCGCGAACACACTGGCGGCGGCGGCTTACGCTCTGGAGCCGGAGATCGCCATCACGCTGGAGGCGGCCGCGACGGGGGAGGGCATCCGTCTGGGCGGGGGCCCGGCGGTAAAGATGCGCGCCGGCTACCTGCTGGCCGATCCGCGCCTGGTGGAATGGATGACCGCCGAGGCCGAAAGGAGGCGCCTGCCCTTCCAGCGCGAGCTGGGCCGGGCGGGAGGGGAGAACGGCATCGGGGTGCAGTCCCGCGGGGAGGGGGTGCCGTGGAGCGGGCTTTCGATCCCGGTGCGCTACCTGCACAGCCCCTCGGAGATGCTCGACCTGCAGGACCTGGATGGCATGGTCCGGCTGCTGACCGCGCTGCTGCGCCGCCCGCTGAGGCTGGGGTCATGAAAGCCCGGCGGCTGCTGGCGCTCTGCATGCTGCTGTTTGCGGCGGCCTGTGCGCCGGGGCAGTTCGAACTCCCGTTCTCATTCGCGGGGACGCCAAGCTCCACGCCGGAGGGGGTGGAGACGCTCTTTCCGGAGCCGACAGAAACGCCCACGCCCGCGCCTTCCACCACCTCCGTGCCGGGCTCGCTGCGCATCTGGCTGCCTCCTGAACTGGACCCCGACGGCCCCTCGGCGGCGGCGGCCATCCTGAAGGCCCGCCTGCAGGCCTATGCGGAGGAACATCCTCACCTGGCGCTCGATATCCGCATTAAGGGAACGCCGGAGGAGGAAGGGATGCTGGAGGCGCTCTCGCTGACGCGCTCGGCGGCGCCCTCGGCCCTGCCCGACCTGGTGGCGCTGAACCGCGCCGACCTGGAGGCCGCGGCGATCAAGGGCGTGCTGCATCCGCTCAACGGTCTGAGCGATGAACTGGAAGACCCCGACTGGTACCCTTACGCGCGCGAGGCGGGGCGTGTGCAGGATGTGACCTACGGCCTGCCCTTTGCGGGGGATGCGCTGGCGATCGCCTACCACCCTTCGCAGTTCGAGACGCTCCCGGTGCGCTGGGCGGAGCTGTTCGTGGCGAACAAGTCGCTGGCCTTTTATGGTGATGATCCCGAGAGCCGGTTCATGCTCAGCCTGTACCTGGCGACAGGCAGCCCGCTGCTGGACCGTTCGAACCAGCCCTACCTCGATGAGGAGGGGCTGCGGGAGGTGCTCCAACTGCTGAAGGATTCGCGTCTGGTGCCGCTGCAATCGGAGCAGGCGGCCTGGACCGCCTTCGAGGATGGGCGCGCCCAGCTTGCCGTGGTGTGGACTTCGCGCTTCCTTCAGGCGGACCCGCTGCGCGATGCGGCGCTGATACCGCTGCCTTACCCTGACGACTCCTCCTTCACGCAGGCGACGGCCTGGGCCTGGGCGCTGGCGGGCTCGGACCCCGCTCACGATGCAGCCACGGTGGAACTGGCGCAATTCCTGGTGGCGGATGAGTTCCTGGCGGAGTGGGACCGGGCGGCGGGGCTGCTCTCGCCGCGCCCGAACGCCCTCACGATGTGGGACGCCGAGGGCTCGCTGGAATTGATCTCACAATCGGCGGGGGTGCTGCCGGGAAATGATCTGCTGGCGGCGGTGGGACCGGTGCTGGAGGATGCGTTGAGCCGCATGCTCGCCGGTGACCCGGTGGAGGTGGTGGCCCGCGCCGCGAGCGAGGCGATGAAGTAACAGGCTGCTGGTCGAGGGTCTTCGCGAAGCCAACCCCGACCCTGGACGACCGAAGGTCTCCCTCCGCTGCGCGAGCCAGGTCCGGTCAAATCTGGACCTGCCCTGGCAAAGCAAGCCCGGTATTTCGTGTGGGGCTGCTTCGTCG
>CAYMQX010000291.1:3684-4455 GCA_964392495.1 uncultured Anaerolineaceae bacterium | reverse complement strand
GACAAGCTTTTTCACCATGACCGGATACGCCTTCCACGGCACCTTCTGGCACGACAACTTCGGAGCGCCCATGAGCCGCGGCTGTGTCAATATGCGACCGGGGGATGCAAAATGGCTTTTCCGTTGGAGCACCCCCGAATCTTCCCCGGCGGCCTTTGAGATCCCCGGAAAGGCGGACCGCAGGGGCTCCGGCACCCGGGTCAGGATCTTTTATGGATGACCGCGCAGGCATTGGAAGGCGACAGGCTGCCGGCGGCATGAATCCCGGCTTTGATTTCACCCGGCGCGACTTCCTCAAGTTCTCAGCTTCCGGCCTGCTCGGTCTGTTCCTGCGCGCCGCGGAAATTAATGGGGGAAGCAGTCCGGGCGCAACACAGGGGCGCTCCACCATGAGCGGCACCGAAGTCTACCGGGAGCCTTCCTTCAAGTCTCCGGTTCTCAGCCTCCTGGGACGCGACCAGGTCGTTGAGATCGAAAGGGTGGTACAAGGTGAGTTCGGCCTGGCCAATCCTTATAATGATGCCTGGTACCGGCTCGGTGAGGGTGGCTATGTTTATTCCGGGTGGATTCAGCCGGTAGAGACCCACTACCAATTGCCTCTTTTTTCCATCCCAGCCTCGGGCCAGTTGGGAGAGATCACGGTCCCCTTCACAGATACCCGGCGTTCCGCGTCCGTGCGGGACCGGCGCGGATACCGCGGCTACTACTCGACCACACATTGGGTGACAGGTGTCTTCGTGAATCGCCCAGAAAAGAGCATCTGGTATGAAG
>CAYMQX010000291.1:0-3674 GCA_964392495.1 uncultured Anaerolineaceae bacterium | reverse complement strand
CTACCTTCGGATAGCCCTCTATATTCGGGCCTCCGATATGCGCCTTGTCCGGGATTCTGAGCTGGGCCCATTATCTCCTGAAATCCCAGAGTCTCTCAAATCCATCCATGTGGATACGGGCAGCCAGATCGTCGCGGCGTTCGAGGGGAATACTCCTGTGCTGCTGGCGCGCTGCTCGAGCGGCAGCAAGGGGACCCGCACTCCACCCGGCGAGTTCCGGACTTTCCACAAGGGTTCTACGATCCATATGGCCAACGATGGGGAGGCGGGCGCCGGCGGAGGCTATGACCTCCCCGGGGTCCCCTGGGTTTCATTCTTCACCGGGACGGGGATCGCTTTTCACGGAACCTACTGGCATAATAATTTTGGACGGCCGCTGAGCCATGGCTGCGTCAACCTCAGCCCTGCGGATGCAAAATTCATCTACCGCTGGACGCGTCCGGTTGTGCCGCCCGATACCCAATATCTCTACAAGCCGGGGGATGGCACCCTGGTCCAAGTCGATATTACCTAGAGCCCGGGCAGGTCAACGGAGGATCCCGGCAGGGTCCAGCGCAGTTCCGTTATAAAGGATGCGGAAATCGAGATGATCACCGGTCGAGTTGCCGGTATTACCGGATTCCGCGACCTGCTGCCCCTGCAGTACACCCTGTCCCTGGGACACCAGATTGGCGGCATTATGACCGTAGGTCGTCTGGTAGCCATTTCCATGATCTACGACGACAAAATAACCATAGCCCGTATCATCCCAGCCTGAAAAGATCACAGTACCACTGTCGCTCGCAAAGACGGGTTGGCGGGGATAGGTATCCAGATCGATCCCATAATGCCCACTCCAATAGGGATGGGTGATGATAAAGGGCGGTGCGATCGGCCAGAGAAAAATGCCGGTTCCCGTCATAACAAGGGGAATGGCAGAAGCTACAGCGCCTGAGACAACCCCCATGTTGGGTCCCGCCTCCTGCCATGAGATCGGGCTGATCCCATTGGGGATGATCACCTGCTGGCCGGTCCTCAATTTTGGCGGCTGGGTGAGGTCAAATTCGTTTCCAGGGTACTCAAAGATCTCCTGCACAGTCGAACCATGCATAGCCTGGATGTCCTCCAGAGTGTCGCCTTCAAGGGCCGTATGGATCACACCGTCCACTGGAGGGATATTGAGCACCATGCCCGGCTTCAGGCTCCCCGCGCTTGAGTTCAGGTCTGTGTTTGCCCAGAGAATGGATTCCGGCTGCAGTTCGAACCGGTTGGCGATGGACCAGGGGGAATCCCCCGCCTGTACCGTGTATTCGAGCACCTTGTGATTGGGACGCTCAGGAATCAGGGTCTTGAGGGTCAGCAGCCTTGCGATGCCACCCGCCTCCTCGATCTTCTCATCCAGGGGAGGCAGATCCACGTTTACCTTCGGTGTAGGTTGGGTCGTGGCGCCTGCTTTCAGCGCCTGCGCCTGTGATTGCGCACGAACAGCCCTGTGGTGGTTCAGCGTAAAAGCCCCAAGCAGGATCATTACCAGGAAAAGTATCCTGGCCGGTCGGGAATGAAATATCTTTCTGCTCATACCGTTGCGAGGATCAACAGGCCCATGACGACCACGCCGCCGCCCAGCGCCAGCCGCACCCATTCTTTGTGATGCAGGTTCCAATGCGCCAGTTTGTTCAGAGTGGGGCGGGCCGAAGCCAGGGCAAGGATTACCACCAGCGGAAGGACGAAGATCAAGTTATAGAGGACCAGGTATCCGAATCCCAGCAGGGCTGAAGGCTGGAGGGCAAGCAGGCTGAGCACGCCAAGATAGACCGCACCGCTGCAGGGAACCGTGCAAAGCCCGATCAGGAATCCGCCGACGATCAGAGCGGGTATTGTGGCCTTTTTCGCCATGTCACGCGCCATTTGCCCGACCTGGCCGGGGGCCTGCAGCCGCCAGCCAAAATCAGGGATAAAGAAATCCTTAAGCATCCATAAACCGAAAAGGATCGCCACCAGCGCACCCACACGCGCCGGGAGATGCTGGCGGGTGAAAATATCCAGCACCTTGAGGAAACCCACGCCCAGGGCAAGGTAGGTCAGGAACACGGCGGCAATGTAAATGCCGCCCTGCCCGAGCAGGCGGGCACGGATGGAACTGACCGTCTGAGTCCCGGCCTGCAGAGTCGCAAGCATGGCAGTAATGAACAGCAAAAGCACAGTGAAAGCACAGGGGTTGATCCCATCGATGGCGGCCGCCACGATGACCGCTGGCAGCGTGATCCTCGGCAGATATGCCTGCATGGATTCCATCGGCGCATTCGGATGCCACCAGCCGGTCAGCGCGATGGCCCCCAGTGCCACGATGGACAGGGCTGAGAGGATGAGAATCCGACGGAGCTGCACGGAGTTGGTCATTTGCTAAGCCTCCACGATCAGCCGGCCGTTCATGGTGGGGTTGGCCCGCCCGCCGCAGCAAATATCACAATAAAAAGTGTAGATCCCCGGCTTGTCCGGAGTGAACGTGACGAAGTCGGAACTTTCCGGCTGGGCGATGATATTCACCCCCAGTTCATCCACTGCCCATTGATGCTGCCCACCGCCATCGGTATGATGCTCGTTGTCCAAACTGGTGAGCCGGACCGTGACCGGCTCTCCGGCGTTCACGTGGATCTCCTTCTGATCAAAGCCGCTCATGCTGGCTTCCAGATCGATGACATTCCCAGCCATGGGCTCCGGCCCTGGGCGGAAGAAGGCTGATTTTATATAGAAGGCTGCAAGGCCGAGCACGCCTGCAACGATGACTGCGAAGACCACCTTACGGATTTTCTCCTGCTGCCGGCGCGCGGTTTTCCGCCCGGAACGTTTCATTTTTGACATTGGGAACCTCGATTGATTTCAGAAGTATTCCGAATCATAAACTTGCAGGGAATATATGGGATAGCGCCATATTGCCAGTTTGTTCAGTAAGCAAAAAGGCGCATGAGAGATCGGGATTTTCGATGTTCTTTGCAGAAAATATTGGCAGACACCCCCCAGATCCACGGCGGCCTTTCAAAAGTAGAAGATGCCAGATGTCCGATCAAGCCCTGGTTTCCTTCTGTACATTGTCCAATGCTGCACCTGCGAACCATCCCACAAGCACCGCGATCAATCCTCCGGCCAGGCTCAGCAGGGAGGTCGTAAAGGTTGCATCCGACCAGAACTTTAGGGGAAAGAGGCGGATGAGGGTGTCGGCGTAATCGAAGAGCCACGAGCCCGCCTCAAAGAAAAAGCGGTGGAAGAGGTCGAACCAGACCTGCCATGCAAAATAGGCCAGCAGCCCCACCGATGCGACGATGCCAGCAGTGATCAGGCCGCCGGTTCGAAGTCCTGCCGCAAGCACTCTCAGGTTCCCTCGCCGCCATAGAATCGATCCTGCTCCCAGTAGCAGGATGAAAGCGGCCTGCCAGACTGAAAAGATGGCCTGAAAGACCGCGCGTACATCGGCCATGTGCTCCACCTCACGGGGCGTGTAGACCGCCTGACCTGCCAGGACCTCTTTTGCGAGGGCATTATTGGGCGTGTGCCCGCGTACGTAATGCACATTGCTGGATGCAAGTTCGTAGCGCTGTTGAGCAGAAAAACCGTAGGTGTCGGGAGGAAAATTGTCTCTCCCGTATTCATAGGCAAGATAAGCATCTGTGGTTAGTATTTGGACACTCCCGCCGATA
>CAYMQX010000290.1:0-4470 GCA_964392495.1 uncultured Anaerolineaceae bacterium | reverse complement strand
CCTTCGGAAGGCCGGACCTTCCTTGTGCTGGCAGACTATGTGGAAAGCACGCAGGCCCTGGCCCTGCAGAACATCCAGAAGGAAAGACAGGAACACGCGCCGGCAGGCAGGCGGGATGCGCTGTATGCGCTGACCTTCCGTGCGCACCCACAGCGCAGCTACCCGGAGGGATCGCTGGCGGCCAATATCCTGGGGTTCGTGACCCGGGAGGGGCGGGGTTACTACGGGGTGGAGGAAAAATACAACGACCTGCTGGCAGGGAACCCGGTGAAGGTGCGCGTGCCCACCGACCCGAACGAAGCGGTGGACATCCCGCACGTTCCGGATGGGACCACGCTGGTGCTGACGATCAACCGGGACCTGCAGTCCGCGGCGGAGGAACTGCTGGACAAGTCGCTGGACACGTACGGCGCGGATAACGGGACGATCATTGTGATGGACCCGCGCAGCGGGGAAATCCTGGCAATGGCGGTCACGCCGCGCATGGACCTGAACCAGTTCTGGAATTACGGGTCGGTGTATAACAATGCGAGCGAATTCAATGCGGCGGTGACGATGCCGTATGAGCCGGGTTCGGTGCTGAAGATCCTGACGATGGCGGCCGCCCTGGACAGCGGGACAGTCACGCCGGGGACTTCGTTCCTGGATACCGGTTCGATCATGGTGGGGGGCGCGATCATCAACAACTGGGATGGGGGGGGCCTGGGGTCCGCAGGATATGACGGGATGCCTGCAGCACTCGCTGAACGTGTGCATGGCATGGATCTCCACAAGCATGGGGGCGGGGACCTTCTACGGTTATATGAACCGCTTCGGGCTGGGGCACCTGACCGGGGTGGACCTTTCGGGGGAAGCGGCGGGGCGCTTGAAAATTCCGGGAGACAGCGACTGGTATCCCGTGGACCTGGCGACGAACGCCTTCGGACAGGGGGTCTCGGCGACCCCGCTGCAGATCATGACGGCGGCTTCTTCGATCGCCAACGGGGGGAGGATGGTGACGCCGCATGTACTGTATGCCATGATGCGGGAGGGCCGGCAGTATAACGTACCCACGCATTATGCCAGCTCACCGATCCGCCCGGATACGGCCAACACACTAAGCCAGATGCTGGCGGTGTCGCTGGAGCAGGAATCTTCTGCGGCGCTGGTGCCCGGCTATCGAATGGCAGGCAAGACCGGGACGGCGCAAATCCCGACAGATTCCGGATATTACGATGAGACCAATACCAACGCCTCCTTCATCGGGTGGGGACCGGTGGATGACCCGCGGTTCATGATCTACGTGTGGCTGGAGAAGCCCTCGGCCTCGATCTGGGGGTCGGAGACGGCAGCGCCGGTCTTTTCGGAAATGGCGAAGAAAGCCACCGTCCTGCTCGACATTCCTCCGGATGCCGTGAGACAGCAGATCGCATCGAGATAGATATGCTAACGCTTGCCGACGCACTTGAAGCCCTCACCAGCCAGCGCCCGCCGATGGCAGCCACGATCATCACCGAGGCTGCCATCGATTCGCGGCAGGTGATCCCGGGGTCGCTGTTCATCGCCATCCCGGGCGAACGGGTGAACGGGCACAAGTTCGTGGGAGAAGCATTTGCGCGGGGGGCCTCGTTTGCTTTAATCCAGGAAGATGTCGAGGCCTTGCACCCGGTGATCGATCTGCGCGGCGGGGTGAAGGACGAGGCGGGATGGAACCTCAACCCGCCGGTGTGCCTGCGGGTGGAGAATACGGTCTCGGCGATGCAGCAGATCGCGCGGTTCTGGCGGCGAAGGCTGGACCTGCGGGTGGTGGGCATCACGGGCAGCGTGGGGAAATCCACGACGAAGGAAGTGGTGACGCAGGTGTTGAGCCAGCGCTTCCGCACATTGAAAAGCCCCGGCAACCTGAACAACGAGATCGGGCTGCCGCTGACGATCCTGCGGCTGAGCTCGGGATATGAGCGTGCGGTGCTGGAGATGGGCTTCTATGTGCCGGGGGAGATCGCCTTTCTGTGCGATATTGCGCAGCCGCAGATCGGGGTGGTGAGCAATATCGGAACGGTACATGCCGAACGGGCGGGCTCGCAGGAGAACATATTCGAGGGAAAATCGGAGCTGGTGGAGGCGCTGCCGCCGGGGCCGGAGGGGATTGCGATCCTCAATTTTGACGATCCCTGGGTGCGGAAGATGGAAGAAAAGACGCGGGCGCGCGTGTTTTTCTATGGGCTTTCCGCCGAAGCGAACCTGTGGGCGGACGGGGTGGAGGGGTTGGGGCTGGAGGGCATCCGCTTCCGCCTGCACTACCGCAATGAGACCCTGTACGTGCGCGTGCCGATGATCGGACGACATTCCGTGCATACGGCGCTGCGGGCGGCGGCTGTGGGACTGGTGGAAGGGCTGAGCTGGCAGGAGATCTTCGACGGACTACGGCAGGGGAACAGCCAACTGCGGCTGGTGGCGGTGCGCAGCAATACGGGGGCGCTGATCCTGGACGATACCTACAACGCATCGCCCGAATCGATGCTGGCGGCGCTCAACCTGCTGAGCGAGCTGGATGGGCGCAAGCTGGCCGTGCTGGGCGATATGCTCGAGCTTGGGCCTTATGAGCAGCAGGGACACGAGATGGTGGGCCTGCGGGCGGCGCAGGTCGCGGCGGTGCTGCTGACACTGGGGGAACGCGGACACCTGATCGCGGAGGCGGCCCGCAGGGCGGGCATGAGGACCAGCCAGGTGCTGGAATTCGAGGAGGCGGGCCCGGTCATCGATTGGCTGAGGAAGAACCTGTCGGCCACGGACGCGGTGCTGGTGAAGGGGTCACACGGGCTGCACATGGACCAGATCACCTCCGCGCTGGAGAGGGACTCATGAACCAGGTCCCACTGGCGCTGAGCCTGGCAGGGCTGTCCTTTATGATGACCGTGATCTGGGGCGGGCCGCTGCTGCGCATCCTGCGACACTTCAGGATCGGCAAGCAGATCCGGGTGGAGGAGCCCGGCCACCACGCGGTGAAGATGGGCACGCCCACGATGGGCGGGATCATGTTCATCGTGCCGGTGCTGCTGCTGACGGGCCTGTTGAACGCGGTGGCATTGATCGGTTTTACGGCCAACACGATCGGGCGCTCGATCCTGGTGCCGCTGATCGTGTTGGTGGGGTTTGCGCTGCTGGGAGGGCTGGATGACTGGGAAGGCATCCGGGGCAAGCGCGTGGGGAGGGGGATGAGCGCGCGGGCCAAGTTCGCCGGTCAAATGGTGCTGGCGCTGGGGACGGCCTGGGTGCTGAAATACCTGCTGGAAGTGCCCTCCATCTACGTGCCGGGGCTGAACTTCGACCTGAACCTGGGATGGGTGTATGTGCCGGTGGCGGCATTCATCATCGTAGCCGAGTCCAATGCAGTCAACTTCACCGACGGGCTGGACGGCCTGGCGGGATTGATCTCTGCGACGGCGTTCGCGGCCTACGGCGGGATCGCGCTGATGCAGGACCAGGTCTATGTGGCGCGCTTCTGCTTCACGCTGGTGGGGGCGGTCTTCGGGTTCCTGTGGTTCAACGTCCACCCGGCGGAATTGTTCATGGGAGATACGGGCTCGCTGGCGCTGGGGGCGACGCTGGCGGTGGTGGCGCTGATGACGGGTCAATGGCTGCTGCTGCTGGTGATCGCGGTCGTGCCGCTGAGCGAGGCGATCAGCGTGACGCTGCAGATCGGCTATTTCAAGCTCACGAAGGGCAAGCGGCTGTTCAAGATGGCGCCGCTGCACCTGCACTTCGAACTGCTCGGCTGGAGCGAGACGCAGATCGTGCAGCGCTTCTGGCTGATCGGACTGCTGGCCGCCATGATCGGCATAGGACTGGCATCGGTATGAACGGGCGCGATTGGAAAGGGAAACGCGTAGTGATCCTGGGGGCGGCCCGGCAGGGATTGGCGCTGACGCGCTGGCTGGTGAAGCATGGCGCTGAAGTGAGGCTTTCGGATGTACGCAGCCTGGAGCAGATGGCAGCCGAGCGGAAAGCGCTGGCGGACCTGCAGGTGGAATGGGCAGCCGGCGGACATCCGCTGGAACTGCTGGAGGGCTGCGACGTGCTGTGCCTCTCGGGAGGAGTGCCCATTACGCTGCCGATCGTGGGCGAGGCGGTACGGCGGGGCATTGAGGTGTCGAACGATACGCGCATCTTCATGGAGGCGGTCCCGTGCAAGACCATCGGCATCACCGGCTCGGCAGGGAAGACGACGACGACGACCCTGGTGGGTGAGATGGCCCGGCTGCACATGGAGGAGAAGCGGAGCGGCAAAGCCTACACGGGGGGCAACATCGGGGATCCACTGATCAATTATGTGGACGAGATGCAGCCTTCGGACCTGGCAGTGCTGGAAATCTCCTCCTTCCAACTGGAGCAGATGGACCGTTCGCCCAATATCGCGGCGGTGCTGAACATCACGCCGAACCACCTGGACCGGCACGGGAGCATGGAGGCATACAAGGCTGCCAAGGAGCG
>CAYMQX010000289.1:0-4471 GCA_964392495.1 uncultured Anaerolineaceae bacterium | reverse complement strand
CCAGGGTGGCAAGCAGGGCAAACGGCTGATTCAACCAGATGGAAAACGATTGAAGCGTGCGGCGGGCAAACTCCCAGCCGCGGCGCAGGATCGCCGGGAGCGTAACAGACTGAGCCGCCCCTCCCCCACCGACCACAGCCAGGGCCTGGGGCAGACCAAAAGGCAGCGCAAAGACCATCCCGATCAGGCCGATCAACCGATCCGCAGCGATGGAGGCCACCGATACGGCCCGGTCATAGCCCATCTGCAAGATCCCGGCCAGCCGCACCACATCCCCGCCGACCGTGGTCGGAAGGAAGTTGTTGGAGAACAGGCCGGTAAAGGTCAGCGCCATACTCCGCCCAAAGGGAATCCCCACCCCGCCGCTGCGCAGCAGAACATACCAGCGGATCGAGACAAAGACCCGCGAGATTAATATAAAGAGCAGCGCCAGCAGCAGGCGCCCCATGGAGAGGCTGCGGAAAACGGTGAGAAGCTCCTCCCAACCCTCCTCTTTCACGAGAAGAGCGATCAATCCCAGGGCCGCGAGGGTCCCCAAGCCGCGGAGAAACAATTGGCGGTTGCGTATCCACCAGTCTTTCATTCGGAGTCCCGGGGTGGGAAGATTTCGCGGATGGTGTAAATGGGCTTGCCCTGCGATTCGTGATAGGTGCGCGCCAGCAATTCCGCAATCAGCCCCATCAGGATGGATTGGAAGCCCATGATCGCCAGCATGATCGAGATCTGGAAGACGGGCGAGCCCAGCACGGCCACCTGGTAAAAGGTGCGGCGGATGAACAGGTATACCAGCATGGCTGCGCTCCCAAAGATCAGGGCGATCCCGGCCCCGCCGAAGAGGTAAATGGGCTTATTGGAATAACTAAGCAGGAATTTGACGGTAAAGAGGTCGAGGATGATCTTGAGGGTGCGCTCCAGGCCGTAGTTGGCCCTGCCAAACTTGCGCGGGTGGTGATGGACGGGCATCTCTGTGATGCGCGCTCCCACCGAATGCGCAAAGACCGGGATAAAGCGGTGCATCTCGCCATACAGGTGAAAGCCCGCCAGCGCATCGCGGCGATAGGCCTTCAGCGTGCAGCCGTAATCATGCAGGTGCACGCCGGTGGCCCAGGAGATCAGCCCGTTGGCCAGGCGCGAGGGCAGGGTGCGCGTCACGGCATTGTCCTTGCGGTCCTTGCGCCAGCCGCTGACCAGGTCATAGCCTTCGTCCAGTTTGGCCAGCAGCATGGGAATATCGGCCGGGTCGTTCTGCATGTCTGCGTCGAGCAGGACGATGGTCTCGCCCGCGGCATGATCTATCCCCGCGGCGATGGCTGCCGTCTGCCCGAAATTGCGGCGGAAGGAGATAACCCGCACATGCTGCGGGTCCTGCCCGGCCCAATACTTCAGGACCTCCAGGCTCTTGTCACGGCTGCCATCATCCACCAGAATAACCTCCCACGCACCTGCAAACTTCGACATCACCTCCCCCAGTGAATCGAACAGCAGGGGCAGGTTCTTTTCTTCGTTATATACGGGGATCACAATCGAAAGGTCCATGTGTCTCCAACCAGCCTGTCAGCGAATTCTTTCGAACACGCGCACGCCCGAACCCTGTGTGCAGGAGGTGTCCACCGGCGAAACCCCAAGCTCCCGGAAGCGATCAGGCGCAAGGATATCCTTCCAATCTTTGAAACGCCAGCCTTCGATGATAAAAACATCCGCGCTGGCGATCCAGGATTGTTCCAGGGTCCCGTTCCATAATCCAAACTCATACAACTTGTCTGCATCCCCTCCGACCCGGAAGGAATATCCATCGTTGATCTGAGGCGGGAAGATGCGAATATCGGGCACATACAACAGCGGTACCACGGAGAGCCCTCCATCCCAATATACCAGGCTGCCCGCTGGAATATTTGCCGCCAGGAAGCCGCCTACGACTTCGTTCTGGCGGATGACGTCGGTGGCACAATCAGGCCGGCTTTCCGACCCCGCGATCCATGGTGTGAACAGGAATCCCAGCACCAGGAAGCCTGGCAGCAGGCTGCGGGCATAACTTCCAACGTGGTCCCGGTATCTGCGCCAGAGCAGCCAGGCGGTCAGCAGGATGAGAAGGCCCGCCACAAATCCCATCCCGGCCGTGGAATATTTCCGCAGCAGAGCCACCGGCAGGTCGAATTTATTCAGCAGCGCATCCCAAAAGGTGGTGGCTCCCGGCAGGATCCGTCCCCCTTGGAAGCGCGGAAAGGGGAAGCCAAGCAACCGCTTGTCGAGGTCTGCAAACAGGGAAAGGCCAATTCCCGCACAGGTCACCAGCACCAGCAGGCTCGCGGCCATGCTTTGCAGGGCGCTGAAACGTCCCTGGACCCGCAGTTCCCGCAGGCTGGGAAGAGAGACCGCCAGGAAGAGCACCCCGACCGGGTCAAAGAAGCCCAGGTAGGGCGAAAAACAATACACGCAGCTGTACGTATCGTAATCGCTGCCGATCGCAGCCCAGGCATGCAGGGCAGCCAATGCAAAATAAAGCGATCCCAGAAAAACCGCCTCCCGCAGCCGGGGCTGACCCTTCTTCGCAAAGAAGAGCCAGAGCAGAGCGCAGATTCCGCTGCCGACAAGCACAATAAAATGCTGGCGCACCCCCTGAAAAAAAGACGAGAGGCGGCTGGCCCAATCCAGCTCGGGATTCCAGGCAGTGATGATATGCAGAGGACCGCGAAAAGCATCCAGGAAGGGAGTCAGCTCGCGCGGCAGCCAGGGAGTCCACATCGTCAGGATCCTGGGCCAGTAAAGAGCATGTCCGGCCAGGAAAACAGCAGCGCCGGAGGCCAACGACTGCCAGCTGGTTTTCCAGCCGAACCTCCAGAAAACATAGCCGTACAGAAAGGGCAGGAAAAAGATCATGTTCTGGCGCGTCAGCACCACCAGGGAAGCCAGCCCGCAGGCCAGGATGCACTGCCAGGGACGCGCCTGCGGGTCCAGGACCAAAGCCAGCAGCCAGGCCAGCATGCAGGCGATCAGGACCTCGGAGACCGCGATGGAATAGAGCTTGACAATGGCCGGGCTGAGTGCAAAGGCCCAGATGCACAGCACCGCCCACCATTTACCCGCCAGGCGGCGCGCTGTCCATGCGGTGCCCAGGATCGCCATCACACCCAGCAGGATCGAGAAATAGCGGCCTTCCCTCAGCCCTGGTCCGAACACATACTGAACGATCCCCGGCAGCAGGAAAGCGAGCGGCGCCTTGTTGGTCAGAGGGCCGTAGGGCTCAAAGGGATGGTAATCGCCCCGGACAAACAAATAACCCTTATAAAGATAAGCGCCTTCATCCAGGCTCGTCGTGCTGGAATGTGCGTACAGAAGAGCCTGTCCCAGGAAGACGAGCAGACCGGCTAATCCAAGAAAGCCCGCCAGCCAGGCGGGCCGCTTACCACCTTGCGAGGTTGCCGGTCGCGGTTCCATGGAAAAGAACGGGATTATTTACTCAGGCGCTGCATATCCGACGTAACCATCATTTCCACCAGCTCGCGGAAGGTGATGGACGGCTCCCACTGAAGCACAGCCGCGGCGCGCGAAGGATCGGCCACCAGCAGGTCGACCTCTGCCGGGCGGTAGTAGCGCTCGTCCTGCACCACGTACTCGTTGTAATCCAGGTCCAGGCAGCCGAAGGCGATCTCGCAGAACTCCCGCACCGAATGGGTCTCCCCGGTGCCAACCACAAAGTTGTCGGGATGCTCCAGTTGGAGCATCCTCCACATGGCTTCCACATAATCGCCGGCGTAGCCCCAGTCGCGCCGGGCCTCCAGGTTGCCGAGCCGCAATTCCCTGGACAGCCCCAGCTTGATGCGCGCGGCTCCGTCCGAGATCTTGCGCGTGACGAACTCCAACCCGCGGCGCGGGCTCTCATGGTTGAAGAGAATTCCCGAGGAGGCAAATATCCCGAACGATTCCCGGTAATTGATGGTCATCCAATGCCCGTAGACCTTGGCCACCCCGTAGGGGCTGCGCGGGTAGAAGGGTGTGGTCTCCCGCTGCGGCACTTCCAGCACCTTGCCGAACATCTCGCTGGAGGAGGCCTGGTAGAACCTGATCTTTGGATCGACATAACGGATGGCTTCCAATAATCGCGTGACGCCCAGCCCGGTGACCTCGCCGGTCAGTACGGCCTGGCTCCACGAGACCGCCACGAAGGACTGCGCCGCCAGATTATAGACCTCGCTGGGCCGGTGCTCCTCCAGCAGGGCCAGCAGGGAGCCCTGATCGTGAAGGTCGCCCTGCACGATCGAAATATCATCCAGAAGGTGCTGGATGCGTTCATAGTTCTGGGTGCTGGACCGGCGCACCAATCCCACCACACGATACCCCTTCTGAAGAAGGTTCTCCGCGAGATAGGAACCGTCCTGGCCGTTGATGCCCGTGACAAGAGCTGTCGGCATTGGTTCTAAATGGACATTGCCAAGACCCGGAAGGAGGGTGCCCATGTAGGTGTGCATCGTCC
>CAYMQX010000288.1:0-4506 GCA_964392495.1 uncultured Anaerolineaceae bacterium | reverse complement strand
GGGCCGGGCCGGAGATGATGAGCGGCGTGCGGGCCTCATCGATGAGGACGTTATCGACCTCGTCCACGATGGCAAAGTTATGGCCGCGTTGGACACGCTCATCCAGGCGCATGGTCATGTTGTCGCGCAGGTAATCGAAACCGAACTCCGAATTGGTGCCGTAGGTAATATCGGCGGCATAGGCCTCCACGCGATCCACGAGGCGCAGGTGGTCCTGGTCTTCGTGAGGCGACTCGCGCTCGAAATCCACCAGGAAGGCCTTCTTGCCGTTCTCGGTGGCAGCGGCCATTTGAAGGACGCCCACCGAGAGACCCAGCAAATGATAGATGGGAGCCATCCAGCGCGCATCCCGCCGCGCCAGGTAATCGTTGACGGTCACCAGGTGCACGCCCTTCCCCATCAGGGCATTCAGATAGATGGGCAGTGTGGCAACCAGGGTCTTGCCTTCACCTGTGCGCATCTCGGCGATCTCGCCGCGATGTAGTACGGCCCCACCGATGATCTGCACATCATAGTGCCGCAAGCCGATGGTGCGCTTGGAGGCCTCACGGACGGCCGCGAAGGCTTCCGGAAGGATCTCATCCAGCGCTTCCTGCACTGCCTCGTACTGCGCCTGCTCATCCAGGTCGCTGATGTTGCCGGTCAGGTCATGCACCCTCTGGCGGAACTCGACGGTCTTGTCGCGTAGAGCTTCATCCGGCAGTTCAACAAACCCGGCTTCAAGAGCGTTGACCCTCCCGACCAGATCTCCCAGTTTATCGACCGTCTTCTTGGTGGGGTCGCCCCCGAGGAATTTGACGAAGTTCTTGAGCATTTTCGACCTTTCGGGGGGAAATTATAGCATGTGCACGTTGGAGGAAAGTAAGAGGCACGCCCGCCAAAGGCAGGGAGCGGGGGGGATCTTTTCACTGATTTGGCAGGCGCAAGCACTTGTACCAATAAACACAATCTGATATGCTTAATCACATCATTGAAGAGATGCAGAGATGGCAAAAAAGATCCGGGTAACAATTCTCGATGATCACCAGAGCATCCTGGACGGTTATCTGTATCGCCTGGGGAAGGTGAAACAGATCGAAGTGGTCGCCACGGTACGGTTCGGCAATGACCTGGAACCGAGCCTGAGGGAACACCCCACCGACGTGCTGCTGCTGGATATCAGCGCGCCCATGTCGGCCAATGACCCCACGCCCTTCCCGGTACAGCATGAGATCGCCAGGCTCAAACACGACTGCCCGCGGATGGCGATCTTGGTGATCAGCATGTACACCGAGGCAGCCATGATCCGGACCGTCATGGAAGCCGGGGCCAATGGATATATCTTGAAAGATGACCAGAAGACCATCGAGGACCTGGGCGGCATCCTGCTCTCGGTGGCGGACGGAGGCATCTATATCAGCGAACAGGTGCAGCGCCACCTGGTCGAACCCAACGGCCATCCGGGTGGTCTTTCGCCCCGGCAGTTGGAGGCTCTTTCCCTGGCAGCCTCCTATCCCAACAGCACCACCGCGGAACTTGCCTATTGGATGGGTATCGCCAATTCCTCCATCCGCAACCTGCTCTCGAGCGCCTATCTTAAGCTGGGAGTGGGGACACGCGCCGCGGCCATCGCCAGGGCCCGGCAGCTCGGCATCCTCCCCGAAGAAAAGGTCCCCATCCCAAAACGGCGCGAGACCGGGTGATTGCGGCCGTTCCCCGATATTTTAAGTGAGGCGTGGGGGAGGCGTTTGAACATGCGTGCTATAATCGTTTTACCATGTCCTTCGCACACCTCCACGTTCATACCGAATATTCCCTGCTGGATGGCTTCTCCAATATCAAGAAGCTGGTCAGTCGTGTCAAGGAAATGGACATGCCTGCCGTGGCCATCACCGACCACGGCACCATGTTCGGGGTGATCGATTTCTACAACGCCGCCCAGCAGGAGGGCATCAAGCCCATCATCGGGCTGGAGGCCTATATGGCGGCCCGCGGGATGAGCGACCGCGACGCCAGACTCGATAAAAAATCCTATCACCTTCTCCTGCTGGCAGAGAACGAGACCGGCTATCGCAACCTGCTCCAGATCGCTTCAGCCGCCCAACTCAACGGATTCTATTATTTTCCCCGCATCGACCATGATTTTCTGGCCTCCCATTCGGAGGGATTGATCTGCACCACGGGCTGCATGTCCGCCGAGATCCCGCGCGCCCTGCTGGATGAGAACCCGCAGGAAGCGGTGCGGCGCATGAACTGGTACTACGATGTTTTCGGCAAGGACCGCTTCTTTGTGGAGCTGCAGCAGCACAATATCAAGGAGATCACCGACCTGAACCGCAGGCTGGTGGAGATGGGAGCGCGCTATTCGGCCCGCTACGTGGCCACCAACGACGTGCATTACATCAACCCGGATGACGCCCGCCTGCAGGACATCATGCTCGCCATCCAGACCAACACCGTGCTGAGCGACCCGGCGCGTATGCGCATGACCGACGACTCCTACTACCTGCGCACCCCGCAGGAGATGTCGCAGCTCTTTGCCGAGGTGCCGGAAGCCCTCAGTAATACCCTGCTGATCGCCGAGCGCTGCAATGTGGACCTCTCCTTCAAGGGGTATCACCTGCCCGAGTTCCCGGTCCCTGAAGGGTACGATACGCAGTCCTACCTGCGCCACATCTGCGATCAGGGCATCGCCCGGCGCTATGGACCAAAGGCCGACAGCCCGGAGGTACGCGAGCGCCTGGATTACGAGCTCAGAGTCATCCACGAAATGGGCTTTGACGCCTATTTTCTGATCGTCTGGGACCTTTGCCGTTTCGCCAAGCAAAGTGGCATCTGGTACAACGCCCGCGGCTCGGCAGCCGGTTCGATCGTGGCCTACGCCCTGGATATCACCCTGGTGGACCCGATCGAGCACCGCCTGATCTTCGAGCGCTTCCTCAACCCGGGTCGCATTTCCATGCCGGATATCGACCTGGATTTCCGGGACGACCGCCGCAGCGAGATGCTGGAATACTGCGCCGGGAAATACGGGGATGACAAGGTGGCGCAGATCATCACCTTCAACACCCTGGGCACCAAGGCCGCCCTGCGGGATGTCGCCCGCGTGATGGACATCCCCCTGCCAGAGGTGGACAAGTTGGCCAAGCTGGTGCCCTTCGTGCCCGGGCGCGCCACCAGCATGGAGGACGCCCTGGGCGTCGCCGAGTTCAAGAGGATCTACGACAGCGCCCCGTACATGCAGGATCTGGTGAAAACGGCCTCCCGGGTGGAGGGGACGGTGCGCAGCGCCGGCACCCACGCCGCGGGTGTGGTCATCTCGGACAAGCCGCTTCTGGAATACCTGCCCCTGCATCGACCCACCTCCAACTCTGAAGATACCCCGATCAAATCGGTTACCCAGTTTGAAATGGGCATCCTCGATTCCCTGGGCATGTTAAAGGTCGATTTCCTCGGGCTGGCCACGCTTTCGGTGATGGCGCGCGCCTGCGGCCTGATCGAGGAGCGGCACGGCATCCACTTTGACCTGAGCAATATCCCGCTGGACGATCCCAAGTCCTTTGCCCTGATGGGCGCCGGACAGACACTGGGCGTCTTCCAGTTGGAAGGCACCGGCATGACCCGCTACCTCGTCCAGATGAAGCCCAAGACCCTGGACCACGTGATCGCCATGGTGGCACTCTACCGCCCCGGCCCCATGAGCTTCATCCCTGATTACATCAACCGCATGCACGGCCTGGCGAAGGTGGAGTACATCCACGAGGCGCTGCGTCCCATCTTTGAGGATACCTATGGGATTCCGGTCTATCAGGAACAACTGATGAACGCCGCGGTGAAACTGGCCGGGTACACACAATCCGAGGCCGACGACCTGCGCAAGGCCATCTCCAAGAAGATCGCCGAAAAGCTGGAGAAACACCGTGAGAAGTTCGCCAGGGGCGCGGTCAAGAACGGCATCCCCGAGGCGACCGCCAATAAGATCTTCACCTCCTGGGAGGAATTTGCCCGCTATGGCTTCAACAAGAGCCACGCCGCAGACTACGGAGTGATCGCCGTCCAGACCGCCTTCCTGAAGTCACACTATCCTGCCGAGTATATGAGCTCGCTCATGTCCGTGGTACGCAACGAGACCGAGAAGGTGGCGCTGTATATCGCCGATGCGCGGGCCCTGGGCGTTCCGGTGCTGCCGCCGGATGTGCAGGCCTCGGATTGGGACTTTGCGATCGAGGACCGGGCTGAGGGTCCGGCCATACGCTTCGGGTTCGGAGCGGTCAAGAACGTGGGGGCGAACGCTGTGCAGCCCATCCTGGAAGCCCGCAGGCAGGGCCCCTTTCGCGACCTGAACGACTTTGTCCGGCGCGTTGACCTGCGCACGGTGAGCAAGCGTCCGTTGGAGTGCCTGATCAAAGTAGGCGCGCTGGATTCGCTTGGCAAGCGCGGCGCACTGTTGGATTCTGCCGATACGATCATCTCGGTCAGCAGCAGCCACTTCCGCGCCTCGGATGCCGGGCAGCTCTCGCTCTTCGG
>CAYMQX010000287.1:0-4515 GCA_964392495.1 uncultured Anaerolineaceae bacterium | reverse complement strand
GCGTACCGGTCTCACCCTTCAGGGCGCGCCCGATATTCTCTGGATTGGTGATCAGCGCCTGTTTGCCGCCGTTCTCCAGGTACCAGATGACGGCCTGAATCTTGGGGGCCATGGAGCCTTTGGCGAAGTGCGTACCCTCGGCCAGGTATTGTTTGGCCTCGGCCAGGGTCATCTTGTCCAGCCACTTCTGTTCAGGCTTGCCGAAATTAACAGCCACCTTCTCCACGGCAGTGGAGATCAGGAACATATCGGCCTTGAGCAGGCGGGCCAGCAGGCTGGAGGCAAAATCCTTATCGATGACCGCTGCCACACCCTGATACTGGTGATCGCCCGCGTCGATGACCGGGATACCGCCGCCGCCCACCGTGATGACGATAGTCCCAGCTCCGATCAGCGCCTGCACAGCCTCCAACTCCACCACCTCCACGGGCAGCGGGGAGGCTACCACGCGCCGCCAGCCGCGGCCCGCATCCTCGACCACGTTCCAGCCCAGGTCCTTCTCGCGCCGTTTGGCCTCGGCCTCGTCCATGAAGGAACCGATGGGCTTGGTGGGGTTCTTGAAGGCCTTGTCTTCCTTGTCCACCATGACCTGGGTGATGACCGTGGCAACCGGCTTGTGGATGCCGCGGCGGTACAGCTCGTTCTGGAGCGTCTGCTGGAGGGCGTACCCGATGGCGCCCTGGCTGTCCGCGCCGCACACATCCAGCGGTACCTCGTGCATCCCCTCGGCTTTGGCGGCGATCTCCGAGCGGCGCAGGATGAAACCCACCTGCGGGCCGTTGCCGTGGCCGATGGCCACGTCCCAGCCGGCCTCGATCATGTCGGCAATGTGGAAGGTGGACTCTTTGGCGGCCTCATACTGGTCCTCCACCGACTTGCGCTTCTCATCCTTGATGAGCGAATTGCCACCGATGGCGATCACGCAGAGTTTCTTTTCAGGCATGGTTTCTCCTAGCTCATGGTGAGCGCCATCACGGCCTTCTGGGCGTGCAGACGGTTCTCGGCCTCATCGAACACAACGGAGTGAGGACCATCCAAAACGCTGTCAGTCACTTCAATATTCCGGTCGGCCGGGAGCGGGTGCATGTAGATGGCGTCTTCCTTCGCCACGGCAAACTTGGAATCGTCCATCAGCCAGTTCTTGTAGGAATCCTGGATCTTCTTGCCCTCGACCTTGTCGTTGGTGGTCATCAGCGGACCCCAGGACTTGGCATAGATCACGTCCGCATCCTTGCAGGCCTCGGTCATGCCGTCCTTGCTGTCCACGATCTCGAAGGCGGTCCCGGCGATCTTCGCTTCCTGTCTGGCCTGTTCGACGATCTCGGGCATGAGCTTGAATTCGGGCGGGTAAGCCAGGGTCACATCCATGCCGAAGCGGGGCATCTGCAGGATGAGCGACTGCGGCACCGACACCGGCTTGAGGTAGGAGGCGGCATAGGCCCACGATACCACGATCTTCTTCCTGCGCAGATCGCGGCCCTTTTTTTCCATGATGGTCATCAGGTCGGCCAGGCACTGGAAGGGATGGTAGATGTCGCACTGCATGTTGAGTACGGGCGCCCGGCTGTTTTTAGCGACCGCGTTCAGGTATTTGTTGCCGTCGCCCAGGTCGCAATGGCGGATGGCGATGCCGTCGAAGTAGCGGCCAAAGATCTCGCCGATCTCCACGGGCGTATCGCCATGCGAGATCTGGGTCGTGTTGCTGTCGATGAAAGCCCCGTGACCACCGAGTTGGGCGATGCCCGCCTCAAAGGACCCGCGTGTGCGCGTGGAGGAGAAGAAGAACAGCATGGCCAGCACCTTGTCGCGCAGGTAGGCGTGCGGCTCGCCCAGCGCGCGCTTGCGCTTCAGGTCCCAGGCCACATCCAGGACGGTTTCAACTTCCTCTTTTGTGAAGTCGAGGTCGCCGATAAAATCCCGGCCTCTGAAATTTGTCTGCATAAAATTTGTCTCCTTGATCTTGTGATTTCAATTTCCGTCCGCCCCGCCTTCGGGCGGGGTGGACGGTGATTGCTTATTCGGAACCCTGCTGTTCCCGGATGTTGCCGCGGTCTTCGGTCAGTGCATCCAGGATGGCCTTGAGATCGTTTCCGGCCTCGCCCAGCCACTTGATGGTATTCATGAATTCCTCGGGCTGGATCTCCGCGGGAAGGCAGTTGCAGATCTGGCTGCCGGCCTGCTCCAGCAGGCGCGCGGAGGACTGGACGGTCAGTATGGGTCTGAGCAGTTCGCGGCGCAGGACGACCAGCTTCTGCTCGGCGCTTGCCGCACCATAGTGCTTGTGAAGTTCGTCGTAGATCGCCATCAGGACCTCCTTATTCCATTGCGCCCAGGACCAGGGCCAGCAGGGTCATGCGCATGACCACGCCGTTGAATGCCTCCTGCCAGTAGCGCGACCAGCGGGTGATGTCCACATCGGTCGGCACCTCGTCCATGCGGGGCAGGGAGTGCAGCAGGATGGCATCGGATTTGGCCCTGGTCTCCAGGAGCTGGCGGGTGATCCTGTAGTTGGCCGGGGTCAGGTTCAGCTCACCCGTGCGCTCATCGCGCGACTTGGTGTAATCCGGCTGGACAACGGGTTCCACGAGGATGACGTCGGCATCGGCGATGGCCTGCTCGACATGCTCCGCCTCCCGGAAGTTCACACTGTACTGCCTCAGCTCAGCCTTGAACTCCTCGGTCTGGCTCATCTCCGGCGGGGAGACAAAGGTGATCGGGCAATCGAACTGGCTCATGGCATAGCCGAGAGAGTGCATGGTGCGCATGCGCATATCGCCAACGGCCAGCCATTTCAGCCCGTCGATGCGGCCCTTTTCCCGCAGCACGGTGTACAGGTCGGTCAGGATCTGGGTGGGGTGCTCGCCCCAGCCATCCCCGCCGTTGATAACCGGGATGCTCGCCCAGCGGGCGGCTTCATGCGGCGCGCCC
The DNA here is from genome assembly GCA_964392495.1 of uncultured Anaerolineaceae bacterium. GTDB lineage: Bacteria > Chloroflexota > Anaerolineae > Anaerolineales > Villigracilaceae > JACPVF01. The sequence continues at coordinate 1,587 of CAYMQX010000287.1, read as the reverse complement.
TGCTGGAAATGGCGCATGACGATCACATCGCCGTAGTATTCCAGCATCTTGACGGTGTCCTTGATGGACTCCTGGTAGAAGTCTCCGGCACGCGTCATCTTGGGGTCAGCGAACCCCACCACGTGCCCGCCCAGGCGGTGCATGGCGGCCTCGTGTGCCAGGCGGGTGCGGGTGGAGGGTTGATAGAAGGCGGCTACGAGAGTCTTTTCCTTCAACAGGTCCGAGTTGCGGCGGGAGCGGGCGATCGGCTCCAGCTTTTGCGCCACATCGAACACGTGGAAGAATTCGTTTCTCTCGAATTCCTTGAGCGAAAGAATGTCACGACCAGCGAAACTGCGCATACGAACCTCCGTATCAAAGAATGGATTTTGGAGACGCAAGTTGCCTGCCGCGCTGCTCTAAAGGTTTCTCCTCCTTGGCCTTATTTCCACTGTCCCCGCAGCATGGCGGGGAAGAGCGCATAAAACTCGGTTGCTGCCACCACCTCCTTCAACGGGACCTGCTCCATGCTGGTATGGGCGTATTCCTCATCCCCGGGCCCAAACCCGATGGAGGGGATGCCCGCCTTGCCTGCCCAGTAGGTTCCATTGGTCGAGAAACTCCACTTGCCCGTGGGCCGCGTCTCATTCCATAGCTGGCGCACGGTTTCCTGCCCTGCCTGCACACCGGGATGGCTCTCCTCGAGCGCCCAGGCCGGATAATATTTATCCACCGGAAAGACGAAGCCGGTATAGGAGGGGGAATCATAGAAGAGTTCCTCCACCGTGATCTGGTCCCGCAGGTAGCCGGGGATCAAATCGCGGATCTGCTGCACGGCCTGGTCCTTGGTCTCACCGAAGGTCACGCGCCGGTCAATAAAGATGGTAAACCCGTCCGGAACGGCATTGATGGAAGCGGTGCTGATCCGGGTGTCGGTCACCATCACCGTGCCCTTGCCCAGGAACGGATCGGTATGCAGGTGCGAATCCAGGTCGCGGATGCCCGAGATCACCGAGAGCATTTTATAGAGTGCGCTGTCCCCCAGGTGGTGTGAGGCGGCATGCGCCGACTTGCCGTTGGCGCTGACCTTTAATTCCACGCGGCCCTTGTGCCCGCGGTACACGTTCATTTTGGTCGGTTCGCCAATGACCACAAAATCCGGTCGGACATGCGGATCCACCTCCACAAAGCTGTTGGGGGCGATGCCGTCGCACCACTCTTCCATGTTGCCAAAGTACCAGGCGGTGATGCCTTCCAACAGGCCCAATTCATGTGCGATGGACAGCCCGTACACCATCCCCGGCGTGGAGCCTTTTTCATCGCAGGCCCCGCGCGCATACAGGATGTCGTTCTCCACCTTGCCCTTGAACGGGTCCCAGGCCCAGGAGGCCGGGTCGCCGATCCCGACGGTATCGATGTGCGAGTCATACACGATCACGCGCGGGCCGTTCCCGATGCGCCCCATGATATTGCCCATCTTGTCGAAGCGCACTTCTTCAAATCCGAGCTTGCGCATCTCTGCGCCGATGCGCTGGCCCACCTGCTCCAGCTGCCCATCCATGCTGGGGATGGCAACAATATCCAGCATGAACTGAATGATCGCATCCC
>CAYMQX010000286.1:0-4526 GCA_964392495.1 uncultured Anaerolineaceae bacterium | reverse complement strand
TCCCCTGGCCGACGAAGGAGGCGTCGCCGTGGATCTGGATGGGAAGGGAGGCGTCCATCAGAAGGCGGGGAGCGCCGGGGGCATCCACAACGCTATTGGCGGCGCGTGCCATGCCCTGGATCACAGGCACGATCAATTCGAGATGGCTGGGGTTGGCTGGCAGGCGCACGACCAGTCCGGTCTGACCGGCGCCGGTCAGGGATTTTATACCGCCCATGTGATATTTCACATCGCCCGTCCAGCCCAACTCATCCCAGGTCCGCGAGCGATCCTGCGGATCTTTGAACTCCGCCAGGATCTGCTCGTAGGGCATTTGAAGCACGTGCGCGAGGACGTTCAAGCGGCCCCGATGCGCCATGCCGATCAGGACCTCCCGGACAGAGGTGCGGGCGGCCTCGGCGATCAGGACATCCAGCATCGGCACGAGCATGTCGAGCCCCTCAATGGAGAAGCGCGTCTTGCCGGGATAAATGCGGTTGAGGAAGAGCTCGAAAGCTTCAACCTGGCTGAGGCGCTGGAGGAGTTGAAGGGGGTCCAGGGCGTGTTGGGGAGGACGGAAGCGTCCCGTCTCGGCCGCCTGCTGCAGCCAATTGCGCTCCTCAGGGATTCGGATGTGGCCGTAATCATAGCCGATGGCGCTGCAGTACACAGCGCGCAGGACCCCAATGGCCTGGGCGGCATTTTCCGCGGGGTGTGGGTCGTGCAGATCCACCAGTTCCGCCGGAAGCCGGGAGAGGTCTTCCCGGTCCAAACCATGGAAATCCAGCGTCAGGATCGGATCCGCAGCAGGCTGATGACCCAGCGGGTCGAGCCGGGCGGCCAGGTATCCATGCGAACGGATCGCCTGAGCCAGGTTCACCACGCCGGTCAATTTGCGTAAATCGACCCCGGAATCGATCGCCGGTCCGGGAAGGTCGGGAGGCGTCCATTGGCGGAACAAGCGGCGGGCCGCCTCATCCACCGCCTGGGGGTCCTTTTGAAAGCGGTCGTACAGTTCCAGGATGTACCCATAATTGGGACCAGGAAATTGGCGTTCGGGATCCATGCGCATGATGCCTGCGAAAATCCTGCTCAACTATTTTTGGGCAAGCGGAGAACCGTGCAGTATGGCAATAAAGACCAGTTCCTCCACGGCGTGGATGGCGTGGTTCTCGCCTGCATCAAATACAAGCAGGGTGTTGGGGCCGCAGGTCTGTTCCACGCCGTCTTCACCGGCAAAGACGCCCCGGCCCTTTACGACGACCACAAAGAGCGGGGAGTGCGGAGCGTTATGCTCGCGGATCGACTGGCCGGGGTGCAGGCTGAAAAGGATGGCGCGGCCCTGCCGGTCGGCATGGAGAGGCTCGCCGTGAGGGTCCTTCTCACCAAATTTAACGTTTTCCAATAAATCGATCGCTTTCATTTTTATACCTTTCTCTGAAGATCGTTTTCTCACTGCCGGTCAAAGTATCCATTCACCTCGGGATAGGTCAGGATATCGCGTGCGAAGTTATAGGTCCCGTGCTGTTGGAGCTCATCGGAGATGCGCCCGACGAGGGTCATCGTGGCGCGCATCGGGATCGACCCGAACGTGAGGCGCGCCACCCCCATCTTTTCCATCTCGGGGATGGTCGGGCTTCCGTAGCGGGCAAGGATGTTGACGGGGGCGTCGATCTCACGGACAAGTTGGGCAATGGATTCCTTGTCATCCAGAGCGATCACAAAGATGCAATCGGCGCCCGCCTGACGGTAAGCGTTGCCGCGCTGGATGGCCTGAGCCAGGCGGGTGTTGTCATTTTTATCGAGGCGCTCATATACATCGGTGCGGGCATTGATCACCAATGGGACGCCGAAGGCCTGCGCGGCCCGTCGGACGGCTTTGATCTTTTCGACCTGCAGCGCAAGGTCGGCCAGGGGATGCGCATCATCCTGTGTGCCGTCCTCCAGGTTCATCCCGATACAGCCCGTTTCCAGGACGAGGCGCGTGGTATCGGCGAGATCCTCCAGGGTGCTCCCAAAACCAGCCTCCATGTCGGCGGTGACCGGAAGGGCGACAGCCCTCGCAATGCGGCGGACGGCCTCCACCATATCGGCGCGGCTCATGCGTTCCCCATCCGGATAGCCGTAGGAAGAGGCAATGCCCGCGCTGGTGGTCGCGATGGCGCCGAACCCGGCTCTTTCGAACATCTTTGCGGAGGCGGCATCCCACGCGTTCGGCAGGATCAGGATGTGCGGGTCATGATGAAGGCTGCGAAAACGCTCAGCTTTTTCGCGCTGTATTTCCTTGTCGGGCAGGGAAGCAGGTTTCATCGTTGGGGGTTTCCTTCATCCTTCCGGGATCGACTCAAAGCGGGGGGAAGGGGCCCCGACACAGAATGGAAAGAAGGGCCGAATCTACAAAGGATCTTTGAGCGGTAAAGGGTATCGAGTTCACCACTGAAACAAGATGAATTATATCCAAATACTAGCATCTTTTAAGGTTTCTTGAAAAAGCTCATCCGCCCCGTCTTGAGGCTGGAGCATGCGGCAGCATCCTGAAGGCGTTCATGTTACACAAAAAATAAACCCGGGCCTCCAGGATGCCGCCTCGCAATCCACGGGGGTGCACCCCGGTCAACCCTCACTCAGGCAGAAGCAACGCGACTGATCCGCACCCGCCAGGTCTCCGGGCCTTCCTCCAGATACTCCCAGTTGAACAACCCCTGACGCTCGTGCATGAACTGGTAGTAAAGAGGCTTTGGGTCATGGTCGTTGACCAGGACGAAGCTGTTCCCGGCGGTCAGGTCATCAAAGGTCTGGAAGATCATGGGATGGCGTTCCCGCGGGGCAATTTTCCGAACATCCAGGGTGGTGGTCGTTTCGCTCATTTCTTATCTCCTTTTGATACGTGATCCAATTATCGATACTACATATCGCCCCGAAGGTTTCTTGGAACCAGCGGCCTTCGGGTCGTTCCATCAGAACCTGTGCCAGGTTCCGCACAGGCCGGCCGGCGGGCGAACGTATCCGGATCCAGGCCTTCTCCGCCCGACGACATCTCAAGAAGATCCGGCTCATCGCCTGCTTCGACCGGTGTATCAGCATGCCCTGCATGGATCGCGGCCGCTTCATGGGTCAGGGAGGAGGCCTTTCTCCGCCAGACTTTTTAACAGCAGGTGAAAATAAACCAGGCCGCCGTATCCCTCCCAGCGCTGGACCGCAGTGTGCGCCCTGTCATAAGTCATGGGCCCGGCCAACTGCAGCCAGCGTTGGAGGTGGTTGCGGGCGCCCACATCGTCGCCGGGGAAGACGTGCATGCGGCCCAGGCCGCGCAGGAGGAAATATTCCGCGGTCCAACGCCCGACCCCCTTCAGCCCGCAGAGTTGGGCGACCGCCTGGCTGTCATCCAGCTTTGCGAGCTTTTCCAGGTCGACCTGCCCCTCCAGAATGGAACGGGAGAGGCCTGTCAGGTAACGAGCTTTCTGATAACTGAAGCCCAGTCCACGCAATTCTTCAATGTCCGCCTCCGCCAGGTCCTCAGGGCGTGGGAAGGCGTGGAAAATCCCTGCCTCCGTGCGGAGGGCGGAGCCATGGACTTCCGCCAGGCGGTTGAGCAGGCGGATACCCACGGTGAGGGTCAACTGCTGACAGGCGATGGCGTTGACCAGCGTTTCGAAGTAGGTGAGGAAGCGCGGCGGTTTGGCGCCCTGGAAGCGGCCGATGAGAGGTTTCAGAAATTCATCCCTTCCACCGAAGCGATAAAACTCCTGCAGGTCAAGCCTGAAGCCAAGCAAGCGCTCCAGCGCGGCAGTGACACAAGCCTGCAAGTCCGAGGTCAAAGAAGCCCCCGACAGCGAAACGCGCAGGCGAATCCTTCCCGGACTTTGCAATTGGGTCACTGCGACCTCGAGCGGCTCACCGGCCGCGACCAGAACGCGCCGGTAGGTGCGCCCATCCCAACGGTCCACCTGGTTGTCGGGGCGGCGGCGGAGGGTCCACACCGTCAGGTCGAGCCGAAAGGGCGGGACAGGCTCAAGCGTAAAGGATGCGCTGTTCGAAGCCAAGACGACCCTTTCAGCCTATTTTCTCCCGTTCAGGGGATCCCTTTTTCGAGACTGGATGTCCCGGTTGGTAGGAGCCTGGCGGAGTGCGGAAGCTGATGGCAAGCCGGTTCCAGGCATTGATGGCGATGACCGCCAGGGTCAAGTCCACCAATTCCCTGTCCGTAAAATGGGCTTTGGCGAGGGCGTATATTTCATCGGGCACATGATCTTCACCGATCAGGGTAACGGCTTCCGTCCAGGCCAGGGCTGCCCGCTCACGCTCCGTGTAAAAGGGAGTTTCCCGCCACGCGCTGACGCCATACAGGCGCTGCTCGCTTTCCCCCCGGGTACGGGCATCCTTTGTGTGCATATCGATGCAGAAGGCGCAGCCGTTGATCTGGGAGGCCCGCAGCTTGACCAGTTCTACCAGGTCGGGTTCAAGCCCGGACTTCTCAATATAAGCTTCCAGATCCTGTAATATCTCAACCCCCGGATGTGCAACCTGTGTGTATTTCAATCTTTGTT
>CAYMQX010000285.1:0-4547 GCA_964392495.1 uncultured Anaerolineaceae bacterium | reverse complement strand
ACCTTTCCTTCTTCAACCAGCTTTTTGACGAAGGCTAGGCTTTCGGGTGTCTCATTTGCAAAGGCGCAGATCACCTTTTGTTTGCTGCCTGTGATCGAAGTCCAAAGCATTTGCAGAAGCGCCTTCATCTTGAAACTGGATAACAGGTAAATACCATTCGGCGTAAGCGAGTGTTTGAGTTTTGAAAACGAACTCCTGCCGAGGATGTCGAAGATCAGGTCGTAGGTCTCGCCGTTTTGGGTAAAGTCCTCTTTGGTGTAGTCGATGACCTTGTCCGCGCCAAGGGATTTCACGAATTCCAATCGCGGCGTGCCGCAGACCCCAGTCACTTCCGCGCCGAAATGTTTGGCAAGTTGGACAGCCATCGAACCGATTCCGCCCGAAGCGCCATTGATGAGGACTTTCTGTCCGCGCTGGATGTTTACCTTCGCAAGCAGACTCACCGCCATGACCGCCCCGTAGGGCAGGGTGGCGGCTTCTTCGTAAGTCAAATTGGCGGGCTTGAGAGCCACACTCCAAGATTCAGGGATACAAACATACTCGGCATTGGCGCCCATACCCATACCAGCGTATGCAAATATCTGGTCGCCCGCTTTGAATTTTTTCACATCCTTGCCGACTGCTTCTACCTCCCCTGCCAGTTCGCTGCCTAAAATGTTAACTTTCGGCTTGTTCCAACCAAACGCCATGCGTGAAGGGAGGTATAGCGGCGCTGGCATATTAAACTCGCTGAGCGTAATATTGCCAAAGTTTCGCGCCATCAGGTCGCCGAAGTTTACAGAGTTTGCATTGACCTTGATCAGGATTTCATTACCCTTCGGGGTTGGTTTAGTAACTTCTTGAATCTTCAAGACATCGGGCGAGCCATATTCGGTAAAGATAATTGCTTTCATTTTTTTCTCCTAATTGCTGTAGTCATCCGGCGGTGGCTGGAGTCCCAGCCACCGCCGAGGTGTGAACGCGGTCACGCTGTGACGGGGGTGAGCGCATCAGACTTTACACTCCTCACGCCGATCAGCAGCAAGTACAGTACCATCCAGAGTTCAAAGACCCAGATCGGAATGCTCACGTAGCCCTGGATACCTATCCACAAGTCGGGAGCCAGGAATGCCGCCAGCAATTTCGCGTGGTAGCAGGCGCAGACTGTGATGAGCGCCACGCCCAACGCCTTGGGGAACATGCCTGACTTGTAAGCAAGATACCCCAGCGGGACCAGCCATAAGCCCATGAAGACTGACGCGGCGAGACCACCGTAACGCTGAATGTCGAGCAACATAAGCACCAGGGCGTTTGCCCCTCCAGCGCCTAGGGCTGCCGCATAAGAACTATTGGTTGCGATTTGCATCCCCTCGAATACGAAGATGTCATTGAGGCTGACGATTCCAGCTCCGATTGCAACGAACACCACCATTGCATTCGCGGCGCCCGGATGCGCATGTTTGAGCAGACGGTAAAGAGAAAGGGCGAGGAAGACCCAGGCTGTCACCATGATAAAGTCGGAGACGACAGCTATTCGGACAACCCCTGCCTTCGCGACGACGTTCGCAGCCGTGGTTGCCGCGTCGCCGGCGACGTACAGCCCATTGAACACACTGTAGGGAAATGCGGCGGAGATGGCGACAATTAGGTAGAGGACACCAGCAATTCTTGCAATGCTTTTGGGCGAATTCATGTTCGTTTCTCCTTTATTATGAGATATTGCTTGGGTTGTCACGCAACAACACGATTCCCAGCCAGAGGAACCACACGATGTGGAGCAGCCCGAAGACGATGCCCGCATCTGCAAGCGATGGCACAACGGAGATGAGACCCGCGAAAGCGATCACAAACCCCAGCCAGTTGAGCGGTTTGGGAAGCGCGTTCGTTCGGGAAGCGGACCAACTCACCAGCAGGAGCCATAACCCGCCCAGGAGTTCTCCGCCGGCCCCGCCCAATCCCTGGGCTGTCGTTTCGAGAACCTGCCAAGCCCACACGGCTTGAGGCGGATCAACGGCATACAACCCAATAACCGCTTCCATGCCATAGTTGAATACCATGCTGCTTGCCAGGAGAAGACAAGCCCAGATGAGAACGACAGCCGTCGCGACCTGAGCCATCATCGGCGCGCCAGCTTTCAAGCGATGATAGAGGGCCAGCCCCAACACAACCAATCCAAGCGCAACAAACTCATAGACGATCACGTGCATCGCGAACATGCTTGTGTAGTTATCCCTGAGTAAAATCACCTTCTCGACGGGATCTACGACAGCGGGATAGTTAACTACGACAAGGAAGTAGGGTATCGCCGCAATGTAGGCAACGGCCATATACAGGGCGGCGATGCCACCAGGTTTCTGCAAGGTTTTCATGTTTACCTCCTTTTGATTTCACACTTCAATAGTGCGCCATTTCCATGCGAACCAAACGATAAGCAGCAGGCAGATGGTTTCGATCGAGGCGATGAAAATGTAGTGGGGATACGATGCCATGCCGCCCCAGATATAGGCAATGGTGATGATGCCCGCGACTATATTCGCCCAGCGGTTGATGCGGTATTTCAACACGCGGGACAAAACGATCATGGCAATGCCGAATTGCCCCATGACCGCGCCGATCAACATCAATTGGGGAATGGATGCGCCAGCGCTGGCGGAGGTTCTTGCCAATTCCTCCGCCGAGCCAGGGATGTACAGCGAAAGGATGCCCTCTTTCAGCATGTTGATCATGACCACGATCCACAGGGTCGAGAGCAAGGCTTTCGTGTCAATCTTTTTTACAGGGGTTGTGCTTATATTCATTTTTCTCTCCTTTGAAGAAACGCAGCAGGAGGCAGCCGGCGTGGAATCCGATCATCAGGCCGCCGATAGTGCGATGATCGGCAGCAGCATTGTCAAAATGAAACCCACTAACAAGATGGCACCGAGAGGTTTGTTGTTTGGGTGATTTACCCAGAAGGTGAGAGTGACAGATAACAACAATGTCTGTGAAAACACCTCCGGCCAACCTGTTATATGATCCCGTAAGGGCAAATTGAAAAAAATCATTCCCTCCATCCCTCCCCAACTCGCTGAGAATGGTGTAAGAATTCCCATAACGACAAGCGTAGACCACATGATCAGCCAGCCTTTGCGATTATTGAACAAGACCTCTCTTAATAGGTAAAAAACCATTGCCAATAACGCCGCCCTCAATGGCTGGAACAGAGGGCTGGCGATCAGGATCGGGTCCGTAATCTTTCGAAGGATCGGGGCGACATCCGGCCGGGTCATGCGAGCTGCATATCCAAGGAGAATGGAAGCGACAACGCCGGTGACGAAATAAGTGACAGTATGAGCAATAATGGTCCGATATAGGATTGACCAGAAGGAGGGCTGCGGGTTATCCATCACGATCTTTCTGGCAGGGGTGGCGCTTGTATTCATCATTTTTCCCAATTGGATTCGTTTTGATGAGAGCCCAAAACCCGTATTTGGACGACCGGAACCAGGGGCATTCCCGGATCGCGCACTACTTTGTGACGGTCATGCAGCGCGGCCAGGTCAGTCACCGGGCTGGTGAGGAGCGTGTCGCTGTTCTCTTCCAGCGTGAGGGTGAAGCCCTCGAACCAGTCGGTCCACCCGGGGCCTGGGTGGCCTCCAGGCCTGATCTGGTGGATGGTAGGCTGGTTCACGTCCATCTTGAGCCTGCCGTGGCCGGTCATAATGGTCTGCGCTGCCTCCTTAATATGCAGAAAATATACCGGGGGCTCGTGGTGCCGTATAGACACTTAGGTGTCGGTTAAAGTGTTGTTTTGGGGGGTGGAAGGGGTATGGGGGGAACCCGAAAGGCGGCAGTCAGGCGGAGGGGGCTACCGCCTCAGCAACCGTGGAAGTTCCAGGTTCGCACGGGGGATCGGGGGAACACCGCCGAGGGAATGCGCTTACAGCAGGCCCAACTCGCGGGCGCGGGCGGTGGCCTCGGTGCGGCTGCACACCTGAATCTTTTCGAATATCCTGCGGTTATGAAACATCCCCTCTTTTATCCGCTCGATCAGACGTGGCCGTGAGACCATGCTGGCGCGAGGCGGAGGAATAAACAGTTTCGCAGCCAGGAGCGGCATGGCCGTGAATCCTTTATAAGGCCTATATAGCCTCGCCCCCAAATAAAACGCCCTCCATCTCTGGAGGGCGCCTCGTTCTCATCTTCGCCGCCTACGCTGCTGGCAGCGTTTGCGGCCGAAACTTATAGCCATATACATGATATATGCCGCGCAGGGCAGATCTTTGTGGAAATATAAGGTCACTTAGAACCATTTCAGACTCAGTATACGGCATGAATTGAACCCGTATAGGAAATCTGTCGGATTCTGTTGTGTATAGCAGCGTCTTTCGGTACCCGAAAAGTAGTATAATCACGGTTGAAATCATGTAATTGAGTTGATAGAATGGCTCAACAAATTACGCCAATTTCAGCAACCCAAACTCTCATTCAAAATGAGTTGTTTGCCTTTAACAGCCGGACTATCTCAGCTTTGTTTGGGTTAGATAAGTTCCAGACGCTCAGTCTACTGGATCGCATGGAGAAGGATG
>CAYMQX010000284.1:0-4567 GCA_964392495.1 uncultured Anaerolineaceae bacterium | reverse complement strand
ATACGGGCCAGGGCTACCAGGTGGAGGACCTGATCCAGACCGACGCGGCCATCAATCACGGCAACTCCGGCGGTCCACTCGTTGACCTGGCGGGTGAAGTGATCGGCATCAACACACTGATCGTGCGCGACAGCGGCAACGGGGATGTGGCTGAGGGTCTGGGGTTCGCCATCCCGGTCAATACGGCGCAGGCCGTGGCCCAGCAGATCATCCAGAAAGGCTACTTCGCGCGGCCCTTCATGGGCGTGAGCTTCCAGCCAGTCACCCCTCAGGTCGCTGACCGCTACAGCCTGGGCGCCCAGTGGGGTGTGTACATCACGAAGGTATCCAGCGGCAGCCCGGCTGAGAAAGCGGGGCTGAAGGAGGGAGATATCATCACCCAGGTCGGGGATGTAACCCTGGATGAGACCCATTCCTATATCAACACGCTGTACAACCACAAGCCGGGAGAAACCATCAGCCTGACGGTGGTGCGGGAGGGCAAGACCATGCATCTCCAGATCACCCTGGGCGAACACCCCGCATAATTGAACCCGGGAGGCCGTTAAAGAACGAATGGCGGACGATCGTCCGCCATTCATATTTAATCTCTTGATGCATCTGCCCCTTCCGGGCGCACAGCCTTCCGGAGATCCTGCAAAAATCGACGACCGGGCGATGGGACCTTCAGAGCGTTCTGCGCAGGATGCTTCACTCCCGGAAGATGCGCACGTGCCGGCGCGGTTCCTTCCCGTAGGAGTGGCTGATCAGCTCGGCGCCGCGCGCCATTTCGTGCTGCAAGCGACGCACCAGCGAGGGGCCGGGTGGTAGATCCACCCAGCGCTCACCGTTCAGCACCGCGGCGATGGCCTGCTGCGTCTGCTCGCGCACGTTCTCCATCTCCCCGCCGTTGACCGGCTGGTCGCTGGACAGGCTGAACAGGTCGGTCAGGAACTGCTCGATCTGGATCTGCGTGTTGGCTCTGAGCACATAGATGGGCAGCCCGCGGGTTTCCGCCTCGACGATGGTCTGCTGACGGTCGCGGTAATAGGAACGCAGGGTCACGAGGGCGTTGGCTTCGGAGGACTCGCGCACCACGATAGCGGGCACACCCAGGCGCTTGGCGGCCTGCATCAGGCGGTTGCGCGCCACCCCGTAGGGATAGATGCGCACCGGGCGCAGGCTGGAGACAGGCGCAGGGCGCGGCGTTTCCAGCAGGGGCAGGGAGGCGCCCTCGGGCGGCGGTTCGGTTGTGCGGCTGCGCCGGGTGGTTTTCGTCCCGCTCTCACGCCTGGGCGCCGGGGAAGTGGCGGCCTGCTCGATCTGGATCCGGCCCTCGGGGCCGCGCGTGCGGATCTCGGGCGGCAGCGGGAAGCCCCTCAGGAAGGCGTCCACCGAAGCGGTAATATCCTTATGCACCGCAAAGCGTTCACGGTGCTGGATCTCGATCAGCACGTCGAAGGTCGGCGGAGCGCGGCGTTCCAGCACGGTCTTCTGTGTGCCGCGCCGGCGGGCCTCCTCATCGGAAAGCGTGACCGCCTCGATGCCTCCCACCAGGTCGCTCAGGGTGGGGTTGATGAGCAGGTTCTCCAGGGTCTGGCCGTGCGCGGTGCCCACCAACTGCACGCCGCGTTCGGCGATGGTGCGGGCGGCGGCGGCCTCCAACTCCCGGCCGATCTCGTCGATGACGATCACTTCGGGGTTGTGGTTTTCCACCGCCTCGATCATTACCTCATGCTGGAGCATCGGCTCGCTGACCTGCATGCGGCGGGCCTTTCCCACCGCGGGATGAGGCACATCGCCATCTCCGCCGATCTCGTTGGAGGTGTCCACGATTACCACGCGCTTGCTCTCGGCCAGGATGCGGGCGGCCTCGCGCAGCAGGGTCGTCTTGCCCACCCCCGGCCTCCCCAGCAGCAGCACCGATTTTCCGGTCTCGATGATGTCCTGGATGATGTCGACCGTGCCATAGACGGCGCGGCCCACGCGCAGCGTCAGGCCCACCACCGCGCGGCGGCGGTTGCGTATGGCGGAGATGCGATGCAGGGTGCGCTCGATGCCGGCCCGGTTGTCGGCGTCGAATTCGCCCGTGCGCTCGTCCACAAAATCAATCTCGGCGCGGGTGATCTCGTTCATGCTCAGCACCACCTCGCCATCCACGTAGCGGGCGGTGGGCACGCGCCCCAGGTCCAGGATGACCTCCAGCAGGTTGTCGCTGTCGTTGGCTTCCTCGACCGCCCGCCGGATCTTTTCCGGAAGCACATCGAGCAGGGCTTCCAGGTCGTCTGTGATCTTTAGTTGTGTCATGGGATTGAGCTTGATATCATCAACTCTTATGGTTCAAATATCGCCGGGAGCCGGAGGGGCTCCCGGTTCTTTATATTCAGCACCGGGTAAAGGGATCCTTTTCCATGTCTGTGATGCCGCCTTTTGCCGGGACCGGCAGGCTTTGATTTTGACGGGCCTGGGTTCCCGGTCCTGCTTTTTTTTTTAAGTACCTCCATTAATTATAGCAGGCTTGCGTGCCGCCCTGTACGCGCGCAGGCGGGGCTCACTTCTTTGTGTCCAGGCGGCTGGCTCGCGAGGCCGGCACACCGACCCCGGCGGGCTGTTTGGCCCGGACGCCCTGCGCATCCTTCACCAGGCGCGCCAGGTGCTTCACCATCAGAGCCTGGCGCGGCCCCACGGAGGCGCCCAGGTCCAGCAGCACGTTCTCCAGCCAGGCCTGGTAGGAGCGCACGCAGATATACACCTTCCGGTCGCGGCGGCTGCTCAGGCCGCCCACCAGCCCCAGGAGCTTGGCTTCCACATCCAGTGATTCGGGATGGATCAGCGGGCTGAGGACGATGCCGCGCGCCCCGGAGATATAGCCCGAGTAGCAGTTCTCCCCGGCATTGCACACCAGGCCGGTGGGGAACCTGGGGGCAGGGACAACGGGCTGGATCAGGGGCGGGACGATCTGCTGGTAGAGGCTTTGGATGCCGGGCAGGTGGATGGAGGCGGCCCGCTCCCAGCCCCGGCCATCCAGCCCGGAGGGGAGGGCGCTCACATCCCACATGCGCTGCCAGGCGTAGACGGAATAGTCCGCTTCGCGCAGGCAGACAAAGGCTTCGCTGTCCTCGTTCACCTCGGCCACGATATGGAAGGCGCCCCAGGCGCCCGCCTCGGTCGCCAGGTTCTCCAGCAGGGCCGGCAGCTCGCGGTGGGCCAACCGGGAGACGGGGGCCAGGTACAGCAGGCGGGCAAAGGAGGCTCCGTGGCTATGGTTCACTCCCCCCAGCAGGCAGGCGCCGTCCTGATCGGCGATGGCCCCGTACACATCCCGCGAGGGGCTGACCACATGGCTCAACAGTCCCAGCCCTGCCAGCGGATTGCCGCGCGTCAGGGAGCGCGCCGTATCGAACCCCATGACCTCGTTCCGGTAGCGGTGGAGGGTCGGAAGGTCGAGCAGGTCGAGGGCGCGGATGCTCATCAATCAACCAGCGATAGGAAATACTCGTGGAAACGCAGGTCGTCCGTCAGTTCGGGGTGGAAGGAGGTGGCAAGCAAATGCCCCTGGCGAACCGCCACAATCCGCCCATCGGCGGTGGTGGCCAGCACGCGGACATCGCTTCCCACGGATTCGATGATGGGCGCACGGATGAAGAAGGCGTGATAGGGGGCGGCGCCTCCTGCGACCTGTCTCAGCTCGGGCACGTCCAGGTCGGCTTCGAAGGAATCGACCTGGCGCCCGAAGGCATTGCGCTGCACCTGTATATCCATCAATCCAAGCAGGGGCTGGCTGCGGCGCACATCCTTCGAGAGAAAGATGGCGCCTGCACAGGTGCCCCAAATGGCATGACGGACGCCGAAGCGTCGCAGGGGCTCCATCAGACCGTAGGCCTCTGCCAGCTTGCCGATGGTGGTCGATTCGCCGCCGGGGAGGATCAACCCGTCCAAACCCTGGAGATGTTCGGGCAGGCGCACCTCGCTGGCTTCGATGTTCAGGCGGCGGAGCATTTGGATATGCTCCGCAAAATCGCCCTGAAGGGCCAGCACACCGATCTTCAAAGGCAGGGGGTCTCCTACCAACCCCGGCCGGCGATCTTCTCGGCCTCGGGCATTTGTGAGACGTTGCGTCCGACCATGGGCTCGCCCAGGTTCTTGCTGACCTCGGCCAGGATGCCTGCATCCTGGTAATGGGTCACGGCCTTGACGATGGCCGCGGCGCGCCGTGCAGGGTCGCCGCTCTTGAAAATGCCGGAACCGACGAAGACGCCGTCCACGCCGAGCTGCATCATCAGGGCTGCGTCGGCTGGGGTGGCCACGCCTCCGGCCGCGAAATTCACAACCGGCATACGGCCCAGTTCCTTGGTCCTGCGGACCCACTCATAGGGCGCGCCGATCTCTTTGGCGTAACTCATCAGTTCCTCGTCGGCCATGGTGGTGAGGCGGCGGATATCGCCCAGCACGGTGCGGGCGTGGCGGACGGCCTCGACGACATCGCCGGTCCCGGCCTCGCCCTTGGTGCGGATCATGGCCGCGCCTTCACCCACGCGGCGCAGGGCCTCGCCCAGGTTGCGGCAGCCGCACACGAACGGCACCTTGA
>CAYMQX010000283.1:0-4574 GCA_964392495.1 uncultured Anaerolineaceae bacterium | reverse complement strand
GGCCTTTGTCCGCCCTGCCCCCGCCGTGCCGGGGGCCTTTTATTGTCTGCCGCCCGGCTTCTCTGCTACAATAGCATGGATATCATGGACACATCTTGCAGCGGAGGACTCCCGGCGGACGGTCGGTTTTAGGGAAAAAGCATGCAGCCTGAACCACCCTTCCACGGCTCACAGAATTGGGGTTCCACCACCAAACTGGTGGTGGCGCTTACCTTTGTTGCTGCCCTCGCCGCGCTGCTCATTAAATTTCGCTTTGTGCTGGGTCCTCTGCTCATGGCCCTGGTCCTGGCCTACCTCTTCCAGCCCGTCGCAGTCCGCCTGCAGCGTGCCGGCTTGTCATGGCGACTCTCGGTTGGGGTCATCTATCTCATCATCCTGCTGCTCATCCTGGGCCTCATTGCGCTGGGAGGCGTGGGCCTCGTCCAGCAGATCCAGAGCCTGGTGGCGATCATCCAGACCAGCCTCAGGTCCCTGCCCCAGTTCATCCAGGATATCTCCGGGCGGGTCTATGAGTTCGGACCCTTTCGTTTTGACTTCAGCCAGACCGACCTGAACGCCCTGAGTGGACAAGTCCTGGGGATGGTCCAGCCGTTGTTAAGCCGCACCTACATCCTCCTGAGTGCCGTTGCAGGCCGCGCTGCCGGTTTTGTGGGATGGACGCTCTTCGTGCTGCTCGTGTCCTTTTTTATTCTGGGTGAAAGCGGCGGCCTGCGTAAACAGTTGATCAATATCGAGATTCCCGCCTACCAGGAGGACATGGCCCGCCTGAGCCGCGAACTGGCCCGCATCTGGAATGCCTTCCTGCGCGGGCAGATCATCATCTTCGCCCTCGCCGTCCTGATCTATAGCGTGGTGCTCAGCGTCCTGGGGGTACATTATGCCCTGGGTATGGCCCTGCTGGCCGGGTTGGCGCGTTTCGTCCCTTATGTCGGCCCGGCTGTGAACTGGACCATCCTCGTACTGGTCACTTATTTTCAGGCCGACAAGCTGTTCGGGATGTCGCCGCTTTCCTACTCACTTCTGGTCCTCGTGACCGCCCTGATCATTGACCAGATCTTCGATAATATCGTCTCTCCCCGGATCCTCGCCGATGCTCTCAAGGTCCACCCCGCCGCGGTGCTTGTGGGAGCCATCATTGCCGCCAACCTGTTGGGATTCCTGGGTGTGCTTCTGGCCGCCCCCATGCTGGCCACCGTGACACTTTTCGGGCGCTACGCAGCGCGTAAAATGTTCGATCTGAACCCCTGGCCCGAGCCGGAGATGCGCCAGCCACCTCCGCCTCCCGGCCTGCGATTTCTGGCTTTCATCCGCCGGCTCTGGCGCCGCCTGTATCCGCAGCCGCCGGCCTCGTCCTGATATCCAAACCTTCCAAGGAGCTGACCATGAACAGTCATAATGATGAACCCATCACCGAGACCCTGGCCGAGACCGAGAACTACCTGGTCTGGAAGGCCGAGGAGCCGGACGGTGAGACCACCTATCATATCGAGCTGAACAATGTTACCGTCCACTTTTTCGATGAGGAGTGGCGGGAGTTCCTGGATCTGGCCCGGCTCCTGAAATAAAAGCGCTCCCATGGAGCTCAACAACTCGATCACGGATGTCCCCGGTATTGAGGTGGGGCACGCCCAGGATCTGGATGCCCTTACGGGTTGCACCGTAATCCTCTGCCGCCAGGGAGCGGTCTGCGGTGTCGATGTGCGCGGCGGCGCTCCCGGCACGCGCGAGACCGATCTGCTCAACCCCCTCAATATGGTAGAGAAGGTGAACGCGGTCATGCTCGCGGGTGGTTCCGCCTTCGGGCTGGACGCCGCCTCGGGAGCCATGCGCTGGCTCGAGGAACAGGGCCTGGGTTTCGATGCCGGGATCGCCCGCGTCCCGATCGTCCCGGCTGCGATCCTCTTTGATCTCGGCCTGGGCCGTGCGGATGTACGGCCCGATGCCGACATGGGCTACCGCGCCTGCGCGGCCGCCTCCCGGGCCCGCGTTCCGGAAGGGAACTTCGGCGCGGGTACGGGCGCCAGTGTGGGCAAGGTGCTCGGCATGGGTGCCGCCATGAAGGCCGGGGTGGGAAGTGCCAGTATTGACCTGGGGGACGGCCTGGTCATCGGCGCACTGGCCGCCGTCAATGCCTTTGGAGATGTGATCGACCCCGCCAACGGGCAGATCCTCGCGGGCGCGCGCTCGCCAGGCGGGGGATCGGGATATATGGGGACCCAGGCCGTGCTCAAAGCTGTGTTGATGAATACCTCTGCATCTCAGGAATCCTCCAATACCCTGCTGGCTGTGGTCGCAGTCAATGCTGAACTGACCAAGCCCCAGGTCTCCAAGCTGGCCCAGATGGCCCAGGATGCGTTGGCGCGCTGCCTCCGCCCCTCGCACACCATGTGGGACGGCGACACCGTCTTCGCGCTGGCGACCGGCGGACGCTCCTCCGTGGACGTTTCCATCCTGGGCGCCTTCGCGGCCGAGGCCTTGACCGAGGCCATTCTGCGCGCCGTTCGCATGGCCGCCCCGGCAGGCGGCCTTCCCGGGCTGCTGGACGCAAAATAGTGCATTGCCTGGAAAAATAAAAACGTCCCGGAGTGAACCCCGGGACGTTTACGTTGGATGTTATTCCTGGTTATGAGCGCCGCTGGCTTTTCTTCCCTTCATGGAAGAACATGCTCAGGATGATGCTGACCACGCTGACGATCAGGCCGCCCAGGAAGGCCGGCCAGAAGCCGTTCACGCTTAATCCCAGGCTGAAGGATTGCCCGATCACGCCAGTCAGCCAGAACAGCAGCGTGTTGATCAGCAGAGTGAACAATCCCAGCGTCAGGATGATCAGCGGGCAGGTCAGGACGTTGATCAGCGGGCGCAGGAACGCATTGATCAGCCCGAAGATCAGTGCCAGCCAGAGAATGTCAACCCAGTTGCCTGTGAAGGTCACGCCGCGGCCGGCCAGCAGGTAAATGGCTGCATACAGGGCGATGCCATTGATAACCCAACGGATGATGAATTTGGTCATTCGGTCTCCTTTCCTTAATGAATACGCAAAAACACCGCCGGGGTTGTGCACCGCCGGGTTGCAGGCTTCATGAACTCGCGCCCATGTACTGCATCCAGATCAGCGTCCTCTGGGGGCTGAAGCCCGCCGAGCGGATGGCTTCTTCAAATTCTCCTGCCGGATAGTCAAGGGCAAGCTGGATGTGCGGTGCCAGCGCCCGGCGCGCGTGCTGCAGCAGCCCTGCAATGGCATCCGGCCGGGCGTTGGGAGGCGCAGCCAGCCACAGGCCGTTGGATTCGTTCCCTGCCGGGATCCATGCCAGGATGCCCTCCAGCGTGCGCGTCCCGCCTGCCGATGCGCTCCACTGCCGGATGTTGATGTCCATGAAAGTCGTCACCAGCCAGTTCCAGAAGCTTGGCCGGAGAGATGAAAAGTTCCATGTTCGATACCAGGCCAATGATTCCGGATAAGCACGCTTCAGCCAGGCCTGCTGCTGTGTCCACTGCTGGGCCGGGCGGTTCGTGATGCTGATCCCCGGGTTCGGGCTGGCGGTGGTGAAGTCGCCCTTTCCCTGCCAGGCAGTGCGTCTGGCCCGCTCCCGGAATCCCAGCCCGGTGTATAGATGGATCGCGCCCGGGTTGTCGTCTCGGACGTGCAGCCAAATGGAGCCGACTCTGCGCTCGCGTGCATGTGCCAGGCACCTCTCGGTGAGGGCTTTCGCGATCCCACCCCGCCGGTGGTCGGGGTGGACGGCCACGTTTGCGATCAGATACAGTTTGCGGCCCCTGTAGCGGAAAGGCACCAGGCTGGCGTTGCCCTCGATTTTGCCATTCTCATCCCATACGTAGCCAGTCAGCGGCAGGGAAGTCGTCTCGGCCATGCGTGTAGCCCAGCGCAAAAAGCGGTCGTCGCGCCCCGCCCGGCGCATATCCTGCACGTACCGCTGGCCTTCGCGGTCCATGGTTTCAGAGAAGCAAAGCTCGATCAGGTCTGCGACGGCGGGCAGGTCGCGCAGGATGTTTAACGGACGCAGGTGGTTGTGATGCCCGGCATGGACCGGGATCGGGATCGAGGCCATTCGGGCAATTATAAACCACAGACTTTAACCTGAATCTGATATGACTCATATGCCCTGCCAACGTCCCCGGACAGGGATTTTGTTATAATGACCGCACGTTTTGTACGCCACTGATAATTTAAGGAGGCTAACCCCCCTATGATGCGATTTGATCGATTTACCGAACGGGCCCAGGAGGCCGCCCAGCGCGCCGCCGAGATCATCCAGCGCTACGGCCACAACCAGATCGATACCGAGCATATGCTCCTGGCTCTTATTGAGCAGCCCGGCGGTGTCATCCCCCAGATCCTTGAACGGCTGAATGTTTCCGCCGAGGCCCTTACCGAGCGCCTCGATGCCACCCTGCGCGCCAGCCCCAAGGCAAACATTTTCGGCGGCGGCGCCGGACAGATCTTCATCACCCCGCGCGTCAAGCGGATTATCGACCTGGCCAACGAGGAAGCCAACCGCCTGAAGGATGAGTACATCTCCACCGAGCACATCTTCCTGGCCATCCTCACCGAGCGC
>CAYMQX010000282.1:0-4583 GCA_964392495.1 uncultured Anaerolineaceae bacterium | reverse complement strand
TCCAGAGCGGAGAGATCTCAGGCTCGCTCCTGCTCAACAAGGATGAGAATACCGGTATCCTCATCGTCTGGGATCTGCCGCCCCTGCCCGCTGACCAGACCTACCAGGCCTGGCTGGTCCAACCGGACGGTGTGCGTGTGAGCGCGGCGGTCTTCCAACCACAGCAGGAACAGGCTTATACCGCCGGCATGATCTCTTCAGCACAAAGCCTGAACATGTTCAGCTCCCTGGGGGTCACGGTGGAACCGGCCGGAGGCAGCCCCCAGCCCACCGGCCAGCGCGTCCTCAAAGTGGACTTTTAATCCCCCGATCCCCATGCCAGCCGTGCGCTTCCCTACTGTGCTCTTCGATTGGGGCGATACCGTCATGTACGACGACCCCACAGCCACCGTTCCCATGGTGGAATGGGAGCAGGTCCACCCCGTGGTGGATGTTGACCAGGTGCTGACCTACCTCCAGTCCAGTGGGCGGCGCTGTATCCTGGCCACCAGCGCGGACGTGTCGAGCGAGTCGCAGATACGCGGGGCCCTGGCCCGCGCCGGCCTCGACCATTACTTTTCGCGCATCTATTCCTTCACCAACACCGGACTGCCCAAGGGCGAAACCTTTTACCGGCATATCCTGCAGGACCTGGCTCTCCCGGCGCAGGAAGCCCTCATGGTGGGTGATTCGTTCCAGAAGGATGTGCTTATCCCCAACAGCCTGGGCATCTACGGGGTCTGGTTCAGCCCTGCCGATGCAGCGCGCAGCCGGAGTGACCTGCACACCACCGTACGCACGATGCAGGAATTGCTTTCCTTCTGGCGCTCCCTGGACGGACGTGAGAGGGATTGAAGTGAAGGGGGAATGACCGCCCTGTCTCACGCGAACGAACACGTCCGCCTCCGCGAGGTGATCGACATCGATCTCCCCATCTTCTATGCACACCAGCGCGACCCGGTCGCCTGGAAGATGGCCGCCTTCCGTTCCCGACCGCGCCAGACCTTCATGCTGCACTGGAAGACGATCCGCGCTGATCCGACGGTGGTCCTGCGCACGATCCTCTGTGAGGACCGGGTGGCAGGGACCGTGATGAGCTTCCTCTTAAAGACGAAGCGCCAGGTGGGTTATTGGATCGGGCGCGAGTATTGGGGACAAGGCATCGCCACCGCTGCGCTGGAGCAGTTCCTCCACCAGGTGAAGGCGCGGCCCCTGTATGCACATGTGGCCCAACATAACACCGCATCCCTGCGCGTACTGGAAAAGTGCGGCTTCACGGTCGTCGGCGAGGAGCCAAACCCACCCCTTGACGGGCAGGATCCAATCATGGATTATGTCCTCAGGCTGGGCAGGAAACCATCCCGAAAAAACTGAAGCGGTTACAATTGCGCCAGTCTGTTGGTGCTTATCAATGTTGATGCGCATGGCGAGGAGCAAACGATGGGCGTAATGATGCAAACCTTTTATTGGGATTGCCCCCGCGAAGAGGGCCGGGAATTTGCCTGGTGGGAGCATGTGCGCTCGAAGCTGGCGGGGCTGAAGAACACGGGGTTCTCCATGCTCTGGCTTCCGCCGGTCCATAAAGCCGGGAACATCGGCGGTCTTTCCATGGGCTACGATCCCTACGACTATTACGACCTGGGAGAGTTCGACCAGAAAGGCAGCCTTCCCACCTGGTTCGGGACCAGGGAGCACCTGCTGGCGCTGATCGGCGAAGCGCACTCCAACGGTCTGGGCGTGATCGCGGATATCGTCCTCAACCACAACAATGGCGCCGACGAAACCGAGGTCAACCCCATCACCAGGCAGGAGCGCTGGACCCTCTTCCACCCCAAAAGTGAACGGTTCCTGCGCGACTGGCGCTGCTTCCACCCCAGCATGTACGAATCCTGGGATGAGATGACCTTCGGGGATATGCCGGACCTCTCGCACCGCAATCCCTACGTCTATGCCGAACTGCTGGCCCTCACCCGCTGGCTGGTCGAGGAGATCGGCTTCGACGGCTTTCGCTATGATTTCGTCAAGGGCTATGGCGCCAATACCATCACCGCCATCCAGGAATACCGCTACCAGCGGGACGGAAAGCTGGTGACGCCCTACGGCGTGGCCGAGTTCTGGGATAACGCACGCGCCATCGAGAACTGGGTGGACCTGGCGAACTTCTCGAACTCCAACCCCGTGGACGCCTTCGACTTTCCCCTGCGCGAGATGCTCAAGGCGCTCTGCGACCAGTACGGCTTCAGCCTGCGCAACCTGGGCACCTGGGAGACCGTCCTGCAAAAACAGCCGCAGACGACCGTCACCTTTGTGGAAAACCATGACATGCGCGGCGAGGGCCGGGCTATCGTCAACGACAAGTTGCTGGCCTATTCCTACATCCTGACGCATGAGGGCTTTCCCTGTGTGTTCTGGAAGGACTACTTCAATTTCAGCCTGGCGCTGGAGGGCACACCCAATGGCATCGCGGCCCTCGTTGGCGCCCATGAAAAATACGCCGCCGGTTCCACCGGGATCCTCCACCTGGACGATGAGCTTTATATCGCGGAGCGCCGCGGGTTCGATGGCAAACCCGGGCTGGTCTATGTGCTCAACAACCGCGGGGACCGCTGGAACGGAGCCTGGGTGGGGACGCAGTGGCGCAACACATCCTTCGAACCGGCGGCCTGGTGGAGCAAGTACGACATGAACCGTCCCGGCAACCAGGGTACCGGCGCGGACGGGCGCGGCCAGTTCTATGCGCCGCCGCGCGGCTATGCCGTCTATGTTCCCCGTTAATGGGGGCAGGAGCAGGGACTGAGACGTTTTTTCGCTTTCGCCTGCCTGCTGGTCCTCGCGGGCTGCAACCTGCCTGCCCCGACCCTTACGCCTCCGCCTCCTGGCGCTGCGACCCACCGGCCCTCCACGCCCACTCCTGCGCTGATCCCCACGCCCCTCCCCACCGATCCCATCTGGACAGGCTGGCTGCCCACCGGCACCAATCTGGCGCTGAAGAAGCACGTCAGGGTGTCAGACGAGATCTACGGGTTCGGCGGCGCGGCGGCTGTGGACGGCAGTTTGCGCACCCGCTGGAACTCCGGCGCCGGCCCCACCCAGTGGATCGAGATCGACCTGGGCAACGCCTATGATATCTCCGAGATCCGCCTCATCCCCGGCATGCACAACCCCGGTGTGACGGTCCACAATGTGCTGGGCAGGGCGCCCTTTCTTCAGGATTACCGGCTGCTTTATACGTTTGAAAGCCAGTTAAGCGATTCCCCCCTGCTGGCGCGCCCACCCGGCGGCCTCTGGAAAAACATCCAATTTGTCCGCATCGAGACCACCTTCAGCCCGGTCCCGGTGGGCTGGAAGGAGATCATGGTCATCGGCGAGGAGGAGAGCGGCACCCCATGAGCCTTGTCCATGAGGAACTCAAGTCGCTGCTCACACGCCAGGGCGCAGACTTCCGCGTCGTCGAGCATCCAGCCGAGGGCCGCACTGCATACATCACGCAGATGCGCGGCAACCGGCTGGAACAGGCCATCAAGTCGCTGGTGGTGCAGGTGCGCCTGAGCCGCAGGGAGAACCGCTACTGCCTGGCCAATATCCCCGGCGACTGCCGCCTTGACCTGGAAGCCATCCGCCTCCACTTCAACGCGGATAGCGCCGCCATGGCCCCGCGCGAAAAGGCGCAGTCCCTCACGGGCTGCGTTCCGGGAGCCATCCCGCCTTTTTCCTTCAATGAGTCTTTGGTCCTGCTGGCCGATCCCCTCATCCGCGAGAACGAGGAGGTCGTCTTCAACGCCGGCCGCCTCGACCGTTCCATCTTCATGAACACCGGCGATTATGAGCGCATCGCCGCGCCGCAGTGGGTGAAGATCGCTCTGCGTGGCTAACAGGGATTCCCCTCCTCATCCACATAACACGAGTCTCCCTGGAAGGCCTGCCAGTCCTGCATGAACTGGCGCAGTTCCTTAAGGTAGGCGCGCAGCGGCGCCTCCCCGCTTACCACCCGCTCATTATTGGTCAGGACCGGCAGCCTGCGCCCGGTGCCGAACTGCTTGCGCGCTTCGCCCTCATCCATTACCACCCGGTCATACGCCAGCAGGATATCCTTCAGCTCACCCTCGATGGCATCCGCCTGCGGGCTGACCGGTTCACGGTAGAGTTTCAACATTCCATGCTCCTTGAAGGCGGGACCTGACCATCTTCACCGGCCCGGACTCTGCACATTTGTGCTAATATTGATATACAGGAGAGAGCCATGCAATTCATCCTTCCCGCGTACCCGCCCTTCAACTACATGTCCGTGGTCGATTCGCACGGATGGCGGCAGCTCGCCCCGTATAATTTTGACGAGACCACCTCGACCCTTTCTTACACCGACCAACTTGGCACCGGCAGGGTCGTGGAGTACCGCTTCTCCCAGGCGGAGGAGGGCTTGCGCCTCGAAACACCGCCTCTCACCGCCCGCGAGCAGAGGGAGGCGCGGGAGAAGGCAGCCTGGATGTTTGGCCTCGATATGGATTTCTCGCGCTTTTATGCTGCCGCACGCCGCGAGCCCAGGCTCAGACACGCCCGCCGCCAGGCACGCGGGCGCGTGCTGCGTTCCCCCACCCTCTTCGAAG
>CAYMQX010000281.1:0-4583 GCA_964392495.1 uncultured Anaerolineaceae bacterium | reverse complement strand
GCGGGTGTCAGCTTCATGGCCCGGCAGGCCAGGGCGATCACAAACTGCATCGACTCATTCCAGGTGGTGCCGGGATTGCAGTCTGTGGCCAGGGCCAGGATGCCGCCTGCCTCGATGATCTGGCGCGCCGGAGTGTACTCGAATTCCGCCAGCCCGAAGGGGGTGCAGGGCAGCGAGACCGCGACAGTGTCCGAGTTGGCCAGGGCGGTGATATCCGCCGCCGAGGTCTTCACCAGGTGGTCCGCCGAGGCGGCTCCCAGTTCCACCGCCAGCGAGGCCCCGCCAAGGTTCTCGAATTCATCCACGTGCATCTTGAGCGGGAAGCCCAGGGAACGGGCCTCGACCAGGATCTGCCGGCTTTGCTCCAGGTCGAAGGCCCCCCGCTCGCAGAATACATCCACGAAGGGGAGCGGCAGGTGCGGCGCATGCGTCCCCCACCATTCCTTGAGCACCGGCAGCATCGTCCCGCGGACCAGGTCGGTGTAACCCTGCGGGTCGTCCTTGAATTCGGGGGCGATGGCGTGGGCGCCCAGGAAGGTGATGGCGAGATCAAGCGGACTTTCATCGTCCAGCGCCAGCAGCGCTTTCAGCAGGCGCAGTTCGGTGGCGGTCTGCAGGCCGTACCCGGTCTTGGCTTCGGTGGTCGTGGTGCCGTGGGCGAACATGCGCAGCAGGCGCGGGCGCGTCTGGGCGATGAGTGTCTCGATGGAGGCGGCGCGAGTGGCGCGCACGGTGGAAAGGATCCCTCCGCCGGATGCCAGGATGTCGAGATATTTGGCGCCGCCCATTTTCATCTCGAACTCGTTGGCGCGGTCGCCCGCCCAGATCACATGGGTGTGGGGGTCCACAAAGCCCGGCATCAGCACGCCCCCGGCGGCATCGAAGGTCGGTTCGCCGGGATGTGCCGCGCGCAGCTCTTCGGTGGTGCCCAGCGCGGCGATCTTCTCATCGCGGATCAGGACGGCCCCGTTCGGGATGATACCCAGCGTGCCCAGGGCGCGGCCGCGCTGGGGTCCCCCGGCCAGTGTCAGGAGTTGGGAAGCTGAATGGATAAGCATGGTCCGTTTCATCGTGAAGAGCGGCGTTCAGCTCTTCACTTCCTCCCGGTAGGCGTTGAATTCCATGGCGTTCTTGCCGTCCTTCTTGACCCTGTACATGGCCTCATCCACAAGCCGGATGGCATCCTCCACGCTGGGTGGGGCGCTGAGGAATACAGTGCTGCCCATGCTGAAGGTGATGACTTCTTCATCCTTCTCCAACTCGTGGGTCAACAGTCCATGCAGCCGTTCCAGGAGCAACCCGGCCTCCTCATCCGTCTCGGGCAGCAGCAGGGCGAATTCGTCGCCGCCCAGGCGTGCCACTACATCCGTACAGCGGGTATTGGCGCGGATCACATCGGCCACCCGTTTAAGGGTCGTATCTCCCGCAGCGTGACCGAAGGAATCATTGATCTCTTTGAAATTGTCCAGGTCAAAATAGGCGATGGCGAATGGGCGCTGGTAGCGGCGGGCCCGATCCAGCTCTTCTCCGACCCGCTCGTAGAAAGCCCGTGCGTTCAGGGCGCCGGTCAGATAGTCCGTGTGCGCCAGCTTCGTTTCAGAGATCAGGTGTATATGCAGGCGCGCCAGCAGGGCGGAGACCAGCAGGAAGATTACCAGGCGGGTGGTGATGTTCCATACCAGCACGAACTGGCTGGAATACTCTGAGCCCACCAGGATGTCTTCCAGGAACCACAACCCCGCGCACAGCGCCGCCATGAGCTGCCCGGCCCGCTCGCCTTTTACCCAGGTGACCAACACGATGGGGATCAGGTAAAAAAAGGAAAGGGAGATCTCGAACCCCGTCAGAAGGTCCGCCCAGCCTACCAGCAGGGCAAGTGCCAGCGCCGCAGCCTGAGTAGCCCGGACCGGCTGCCTTTCCAGTCTGTCCAGCAGCCCGATGAGCCGGTCCGTTTTATATGCCATGAGGGTATTTTACATCCTTCCCCGCACTTTGGCGCTCTACAGTACCATTGCAGGAATGGAGGCGAGTCCTTAAATCTTCTTTGCGAGGTAGGTCCCCAGGTCCCCCGGCGTTGGCGGTATGCGGTAAAGAAAGATCAGGTCCCGCTCGTCGAAATCCGCCGGTTCCCAATCCGGCAGGTCGAACGAGATCGTCACCACGCGCGCCCCCGGCTTGAGCTGTGCCTGGAGCACGGCCTCCAGTCTTTGCGCGTAGCTGGAGGTCAGGTAGGCGAAGATCACATCCGCTTCACGCAGGTCGGTCTTGAAGAAATTCGCCCAGCGCAGTTGGACCCTGGAGCCAACGTTGTTCAACCGCGCAGCCCACCAACCCTGCAGGCATTGAAGCGGCCCGACATCGATTCCCACCGCCTTGGCCCTGAACTCGCGCGCCGCAATGACCAGCACGCGCCCGTTCCCCGAGCCGAGATCATACAGACGTTCACCGGGCTGCAGCCCCGCCAGTTTTAACGCCCGGCGCACCCTGTCGGGCCGCGTTGAGGTGGGAGGCAGGCCGTTGACCACCGGGATCAGGTAATAGGCCAGGACAAGGATGATCCACAGCAAGGCCAAAATATTGAGGATTTCGGAGGTTATCATTTTGTGTCCATCTGCTGCCTGCAATCGTACAGGTCCAGTCCCTCGGGGGCGGGCGGCCCCTGCGCAGGGATGCACTTTGCTTGCAGCCATTGGATGAATGCCGAGGTGACCGGTTCCTCCTGGTGCATGAGGATGAATCGCACCTCGCCCGCCTGAATCCGCCGTTCTAAATCCTGTTGGCTCAAGATGGGGTCCGTCCCTGTAAAACCGCCTATCGCCATGACAGGCTGACCTGTGAGCAGTTGGACCGGCGCTGCAGAGACGGCGTTCTCCGCCGCCGCCACGAATTTCTCCCCCCGGCGCTGTTCCAGGAGGAAATCAGCCAGCGGTTCATTTTGCTGCATGATGCTGCCCGCGCCGCCCCATTTCAACAGGTCCGGACCCGCAAAGGGCAGGATCACATCCCCGCCCTTCCACATCGGTGTAGTGGACCAAACCACGAGCGGAAGGAGGGTGCCGGCCAGCGCGAGGCCCAGGTTCGCGGGGCTTCCCAACCGGCGGCGCAGCAGGGTCAAGGCCAGGGCCGCCCCGCCCCCCATCCCCAGGACGGGCCAGGACAACCCACGCATGACGGGATGGTAGCCCAGGATGAGCAGTGAAAGCAGAACCGTCATCCCCACCGCGGCAGGCAGGAGCAGCCCACTTCGCTTTCCGGCCTGCAGATCCTGGGACCAGGTCCACAGCCCTGCGGCGCCCAGAGCCGCCACGGGTGGGGCAAGCATGTCGAGGTAATAGCGGTGGATCAGCCCGCCGAAACTGAAAAAGAACATCATGGTAAAAAGCCAGCCCGCCCATAGGATGTAAAAGACCGTCTCGCGCCCCTGCGGCTGCTTCCAGCGGGTGCGCAGGATCCCCGCCGCCAGCGCCAGAAGCACCAGCGGGATCAGCCAGCTCACCTGTGCGGCCATCTGCGGGTTGAAGAGCCGGAGCGGACCGGGATCTCCCACTTCGGGGAACCCGCCGTCGGGCCAGGCCGCCCTGCCTTCCTCCGCAGCCGGGACCGGGTTCTGCGGGGCCACGGCGGCCCCACTGTCCTTCTCGTGGATGCCCAGCCAGCCCGCAATAGGCCCCAGCCGCCGCGCTCCATTGTGGACCGCTGCCAACTCCAGCACATGGTTCGTGACCGTGGAGCCGACATAAGGGCGCTGGGAAGCCGGGGTCAGGTCCACGGCCAGGGGCCAGGCGAATGAGAGGGCCAGCATGAGCAGCATGGCAAGGCTCAATTGCCCGA
This sequence comes from uncultured Anaerolineaceae bacterium, assembly GCA_964392495.1. Classification (GTDB taxonomy): domain Bacteria; phylum Chloroflexota; class Anaerolineae; order Anaerolineales; family Villigracilaceae; genus JACPVF01. The sequence continues at coordinate 752 of CAYMQX010000281.1, read as the reverse complement.
GCCGCTTCAACAGGGGCAGGCGCGAGGGCAGGAAGAGGAAGAGAGCGGGCACCACGAGATAGGCCTGCATCATCTTGATGTTGAAACCGATGCCCACCAGCGCCGCCGCGCTTGCCAGCCAGCGGAGCCTGCCGGTCTCCGCGGCTTTGCTGGCGCACAGGGCTGCCAGGAGCAGGAGCAGCAGCAGTTGGCCGTCCGGCGTATTGCTGCGGTGCGTCGCCACACTGACCGGTGTGATTGCCAGGATCAACGCTGCGGTGAGTCCCGCCTCCACCCCGAAGACACGCCTCACCAGCAGATACATCACCAGCGCCGCCAGCGCGCCGGCCAGCGCCTGCGGCAGGACCAGCGCCCAGCCGTGGAAGCCGAAGATCTGCACGCTGAGCGCCTGCACCCAGAACCCCAGCGGGGGCTTATCCACACTCACATAGCCTGCCGGGTCGAAGGCAGCGTAAAAGAAATTGTGCCAGCCCGTCAACATGCTACGGACGGTTGCGGCATAGTACAGGTTGCCGAATCCGTCCAGGCCCACGCGAAACGGGCGCAGGAACAGCGCCAGCAGAAATATCAGGGCCAACAGGATGCGGTGATGGGCTTTCATTGTGCCGGCCTCATATGAAAGGGATGAGGGTGAAAGCCTAAGCGGGCGGACGGTCTCCCCGCTGCAAAAGCCAGAGAGTCAGCAGGAAGGCCGCCAGCCAGGCGAGCAGGTTCAACAGAACGAAGAATCCGATGATCCAGTAATTACCTGA
>CAYMQX010000280.1:0-4605 GCA_964392495.1 uncultured Anaerolineaceae bacterium | reverse complement strand
GCGCCTCCCTGCGGACCTATCCCCCCGGCCCCCTTTCCTGGGAGGAAAGGGGGAGTACTTTTGTACCCGGTTGAACCGGGCCCCCGGATTTGCTATAGTTATCGCATACATCGGTGGTCAGGAACGACCTATTGGTATTTGGGAGGGATGGGTATGTCTCCTGTGCTTTCCGGAAAAGCTTTCCGGGCTCTTGTCATTCCCCTGCTCATCATCCTGTTCGTGCTGGGCTGCGGGCTGCCCTCGCAGTTCACCCTGCCGGGTCAGGCGCCCCGCGCTTCCAACAATCTCCTCGTCTCTCTGGATGAGCCTCTCAACGGGGAGGCCTATCCGGTCAGCGCGGGTCTGTCGGTCCACGCCGCGGTGATCTCGGAAAGCCCCATCTCCAGCATGGAGTTGTGGGCGGACGGGGGACTGGTGGAGGAGTACCGCGCACCCGCGGAGGAACTGGGCTTCCTCACGCACACCTGGGTCTGGACCCCGAAAACGACCGGGGCGCATACCCTGATCGTGAAGGCCTATGACCGGGACGGCGGCTCGGCGTTCTCCCAGGCGGTCAATATCCGGGGCATCCCGGACCCCGGCTTTACCCTCATCACGCTGACCGAGGTGAACGACACGCTGGAGAAGATCGCGGACCGCTACCAGGTCTCGGTGCTGGAGATCCTGCGGGCCAACCCCGGCCTGAGCACGAGCGATGTCCTGCGGGCGGGGCGCGAGATACGCATCCACATTGGACCCACGCAGACCGCCTCCAAAGCGCCCGGCAATGCCAGTATCTCCCCGCCGGCGCTCCACCTGGCGGAGCCGCGGGTCTCCCGCCTGTCGCTGGGCGCGCCGCCTCCGCCGGTCCTGCAGGCTGCCGCCCAGGGATGCAGCGCCGTCCTGACGCTCTCCGACCAATCGGGCGATGAAAAAGGGTTCCAGATCTACCGGCTTGATCCCGGAGCGGTCGCGTTCAAGAAGCTGGCCTCGCTCCCGGCGCATACAGGCTCCGACCCGCTGAAATATACCGACCCCGGCTTGTTCGGGTCTTACCAGTATTACGTCTCGGCAGTGGATGGAGCGGGCGAGGCGCCGGGCAACCTGGCGGGAGTCAGCCTCACCGAGGCGGGCTGCGCGGGCACGCCCACGACGATCACCGACCTGGCCCAGGTCCCCGAGGGGATCGAGTCTTACTATCTCTATGTGGCCTTCAACAATGGGAAGCAGTGGCGCAGGTTCCCCTCCCAGGAATTCACCTACCTGAAGAGATCCCAGGACATGGATTTCGGGCAGGTGGCGAAACAACTGGCACCGCAGCTCGCGGGAAAGTTCAGCATGAGAGGCGAGGTCTGGGGGATGATCAACGACACGGCGGTGCTGCTGGGCGGCTTCGAGAAAACCTTCCAGGCCGCCTCCCCGCCCTCGGCGGCCTTCGACCCCGTCCCGTTCGGCAGCCTGTTCCCCACGACGCTGGAGATGAAGGGGACCTTCAACGTCAGCATCCAGACCTATGTCTGGCTCAAGGAGCGGGCGTTCGACTACAAGGTGGAGACCTTCCGCTGGGCGACAGAGTCCGGCGCGGCGCAGGGGGTCTGGCAGATCGCCAGCGCGCCGTTCCCGCAGGAGGCCTCGCTCAACCCCGCCTGCCTGCTCCTGACAGGCAGCGTGGAGCAGGCCGGGACTCCCGGAAAGCCGTATGAATTCCCGATCGATCTCTCCGCGGTGAAACCGGTCACGAACGTCAGCAAGTTCAATACGCCGTTCCAGGCGGAGTTCGACCCGCAGCCGCTGTTCTCGCCGCCCTACTCACCGCAAAAACTGACCTCACCGGGACAGCAGGTGGTGGTCAGCATCCCCAAGTGGGGCAATGAGGGCTTCGACCCTCTCATGCCGGTGCTGCCCCCCAACCCCTGCGCGCAGAACGTCTCGGCGGAGGGCATACTTACGCTGTATGCCCGCATCCTGCCCATGAACGGCGGCCAGCCGGCGGGCAGCCCTTCGAATACGGTGGTCATGACGCACGACCCCACGCCGCCGCCGCCGATCAAGATCAACGATCCGCACGCGCCCAACCTGGCCTTCTATGAGGTGAAGATCCTGGATTTCACGGGCGTCCACGCGCCGCAGGACGCCTATGCAAACTGCGTCAAGGTGGTCAAGAATCCCTACTATCCCTTCCCGACAATCTATAAATTCGGGTTGGCAAAACCCGGCGATATCGTGTGCCCCGATTCCTTTAAAGGCGGTGACGGCGATTTCTGGGGTGACCTGGCGAATGCCGTTGAGTCGGCCGTCAATTTCATCTCGAAAGCCTACAATAAGCTGTCGGACTGGGCGGTGAAGCTCGTCGAGGAGCTTAACCCCCTGTGCCAGGCGGCCAAGCTCACGTCACAGGCTGTTGACAAAGGCCAGGGGGAGGTGCAGGACGCCTGTCATTATGTCGCTGAACTGGCCGTCGCGGCGGCCAAGACCTACGTGGGCCTGCCGCCCACGCTTCCCAACTACGATCAACTGACCGGCCTCGGCAAGGACTATCTGGTGACCGTGGCCGCACAGGAGCTGGAGGCGCAGGGCATCCCCTGCCCGGACCAATGCAAGGACGCCATCAAGGCCGGGATCGACTACAGCCTCGAACAGGTGAAAAACAGCATGAGCAATTCCGCCTGTTTCGGTGAGCAGGAGGCGCACGAAATGGGCATCGAGCCGCTGTGCGCCCCCGAGGGGATCGTCACCGAGCCCGACCCTCGCGGCCAGCCCGCACCGGCGGTGGTGGAGGTGCAGGTCACGCGCAAGCCCGGCAGCCAGGCGGCCAACATCCCCCAACCCACCTCCTGCCACGTCTCGGTGGGCGCCTATGCCAAGAACGATTCGCACCTCGGCGAGTCGTGGGCCACCTCCGGCGGCTTTGAATGGAAGGGGGCGGCCATCGAGGGCAGCATCCTGACGGGCGGAGGTCTGATCCCCGTGCTGGCTCCCAACGCCTCGACCAGCTTCCCGATCGTTTTGAATCCAACGCCTTACTGGCTGCCAGGTCATAAAGTCTATGTCCATCAGGGCTGGAAGCCGGCCCATTGGGACGATTGGGAGATCCTCTATGAAGGGGCGATGGCCGAGTTGAAGGCGAGCGGGAGCTGCACGTTCCACATCTCGGACAAGGATGTGAGCAGCAATATCGCCGTCCAGTGGGATAGTATGCAGGTCGGGCCGCTTGGCAAAGCCTGGCCGCAGTTCTGCCATCCGAACTGCCCCAAGTGAGGTGGACCGTGGCACGCAAACTGATCGCCTTCCTGCTCTGTCTGCTCCTGGCGGCCTGCGACCTGCCGCTTTCCCCGGCGGCTCCCACGGCGCCGCGAGCCTGGTTCGATATGCCGCTGGACCAGAGCGTGCATCCGCCCGGCCCACTGCAAATGATCTTCCACGCCTCCGATCCGGGAGGCATCGCGCAGGTCGAATTGTGGGTGAACGGCCAGCCCGCCGGAACCTTCAACAGCCCGGACACACAGGGCAGCCTGCTGACCTTCAACCAGAATTGGACTCCGCCCGGCCCCGGAAAATATACCCTGCAGGTGCGGGCGCTGAGCAATCAACAGGCCTGGAGCGATTTTACGCAGACGACGATCGTGATCACGGGTGAACGGGAGGCTCCTCCGGCGGGCGCCACCCCCACCGCTACGCAAAGGCCCCCGGCACGATCGACCCCCACGATCGCCCCCAGCCCTACCCCGAGTCCGCTTCCGCGCCTCACCTCCACCCCGAGTCCGCTGCCGCGCCTCACCTCCACCCCGAGTCCGCTGCCGCGCCTTACCTCCACCCTGAGTCCGCTGCCCAGCTTCACGCCCACCCCGGCCTCGCTTCCCGGCGGTGTGAGCATTGAGCGCGTCTCCACGGACCTGGTCTATCTGGGGCGGGGGGACTGCGGTCCGCTGGAGGTGACCATCTCCGTCCGCGCCTCGGCCCCCGGCGGGATCCGCGTGGTAGTGCTGTTCTATCGCTTCCAGGATGGGAGCTCCTCGCGCGAGTTCCAGTCCGTGGGCATGGATCCCCGGGGCGGCGATCTCTACATGGCGACGCTCAACCCCACCTCGCTGCTGGGAGGCTCGATCCCCTTCGAGCAGGCTGCGCTGCAATACCAGGCCGTTATCCAGCAGAACGACGGTGACACCTCGCTGCGGACGCCGGTCATGTCGGATATCCGTGTGCAGGCCTGCGGCAGGGTGACGGCTGCCTGTTCCGCCTATACGGACGAACGAAGCTGCATCGCCAACGGCTGTAGTTGGGTCAACATCCCCGGCACGGTGCCGCTCTTCGAGTGCCGGAATCCGTAGGCTTTGCCCTGCAAAAGAAAATATGTCGTTGCGAGGAGGGCGGGGAATGTCCGGCGCTCTTTCCGGACATTCCCGCCGACGAAGCAACCCCACACGAAATACTGAGACGCCGGGGCTGAAGCCCCTGCTCAGTCCCCACGAAAGCCCTCCGGGCTCGCCGGGCGAGGTGGAGGGGAGGGGAAGCGCCTCCCTGCGGACCTATCCCCCCGGCCCCCTTTCCTGGGAGGAAAGGGGGGAGGTCCCAAACATGTCGCTGCGATCGCCCGAGTGGCGCATCCAGCGCCACATCGGGCATACC
>CAYMQX010000279.1:0-4637 GCA_964392495.1 uncultured Anaerolineaceae bacterium | reverse complement strand
GGGGTCAATACTGCGGGAAAAGTTGATCTGGACCGGCCCGCGCACCTGGCCGCAGTTATCGCCGGTGCTCATCACAGCTCCGAAAGTGCGGACATCGAAGAAATTGGCGCACATCCACTGGCGGGCCTCATTGACCTTGCCGGGTTTGGCCTTTTCGCCGGTCTTCAAGCCTACAGCAGCATAGGCTTCCATATGATTCTGGTTGAGAGGTGTACCTTCCTTGACGTAGATGCGGTAGCCGGTAGAATCGCCCTTCACTAATTCCACAAAGTTGCGGACCTTGCGCTTCAGGCAGACATCGGTGACGATGCCGTAACCGGTCTCGGGGTCAATGCGGGGCATGTTGCCGGCATCGGGGTCGCCGTTGGGATTGCCGTTCTCCACGTCATAGAGCAGAACGAATTCATAGCGGTTGGAAATCGAAGTGGTCATTATATATCTCCTTTTTTTTAAGCAGATTCCGTAGCAGCATCCTGGGTTCGGGCAGTCCACAATACTTTGCGCTGATGGTAATAGCCCAGAACAAAAGCGCCCTGCTCATCCAGGGAGAGATGGGCGGGGATGGGATTATGCTCCACATCCAGCAGGTTCAAGATCGTCTCGATGCGCTTATCGTGCCAGTAGGCGCCAGCCTTTGCAATATGATGCTGGGAAAGGCGAAGGAGGATCGGGAATACGCTGGCAGGCGAGGCGCAGGCCGAGGTAAAGTAACGATCCTTGATGCTGGCGTTCACATCACCGATTGCCTCCTGCTGGACCTTCTCCAGCACGGCAAAGAGGCGTCCCAGCACGTAAGCAGGTTGGGTGGTTTGCTCATTGAGCGACATGACAAGAACCTCCTGAATTGGATGTTGAGGCTGGCTCCGGTATTTGCGGAGCAGATAAGCCTTGATGATCGCGGCGCGCTCATAGTTGATCTTCCGGATATGCTTGTCAGGGTCATCCTGATCGGCGCGGATGCGTGTGAGAATGCCGTTATACAGAGCGGCGGGATAGGGGGTGTTTTCCAGAACGGCGCGGAACAGCGCTCCAGCCATGAGGGGCGAAGCCTGCGGGTCCGAAGCCTTTTTGGAAACTGTCTCCCTGACAATGTGTTGGACGGTCAGATAGGCAGGCTGGTCTTCATACTCCTTTACGATCTCCAAATCCCGATAGTGTCTCATGATCTTATCGACGATCCGGTCAAAAGGCTCGTTGTGAAAGAAGCGCACCGAGAGGCGCGCCGCATTGGGGGCAAGGCCCAATACATAAAAACGCGGGTTGTCATCCAGGCCTTGCAGCAGTTTTTCCATATCCAGCGCCTGAACGCGCCTGGCCTTGTCCGCAACCTTTTTTAGATGCTTTTCGGCTTTGGCAGCACGCACAGGCTGGGATTCCAGGGGCGCGGATGTCTCAATAACCTCGGGCTCACAAAGTCCAAGGAAGGCGCCGGCATAGCCCGGGTTTGCGCTCTCCGCCCAATAGATCACCGTGGTATCCCCCAGCGTGATCTTATGGTTCGGGTTGGCCGGGGAGAGCAGATAATTCAGGGCCGTGGAGTAAGCGAAAGCCGCCTTTTCACTGACCGGGGAATTCAGCCCCTGGGCCTGCGTCCGGTTATAAGATTCATAAGCCCGGTTATTGAAGCTGACAATGGATGCGCCGGTGGGGTTGGCATCGCGGACACCCTTGATACTCGGGTGAAGGCGTGCAATGGGAGCCAGTTCACCCGTGACAAGGCATTGACCCAGAACGGCCTGGCTATCCGCCTTGTACGCCTCCCAGTCTCTTCGTATGGCGGGGTCTTCATGGACAAACGCGCCGTTGAATATGAATACAAGGTTGCCGCCTTTAAGATCCTCGAGGTGGGAGACGACCCCGGGGTGCCGACTGCCTTTTTCCGGCTCATAGCTGTTCAAAAAGGCCGTCACGGCTTTCGCCGCCGGGCTGGCGATATCTGCCAGCCGCTGGAGATTCAGTTGCCGGAATGCCTCAAAGCGTTTTGTAGCGTAGTTTGGATCTTTGGCCTTCTTGTCGGAAATCCCAAGAAAGTAGGTCGAATTATCGCAAAGATAATTCGGAGAGACATTTATCGAGCGTTTTACCTGCTCGGGGACGACCATGCGGCGGGGCCGCTCTTCCAGCTTTTTTCCGCGCTGCACCTGCTGGAAAAGGGGGATCACATCCAGCAGGTCCCCCTGTGCCGAGATGTTCAGGGCAAAACTCACCCAGACAGAGCTGTAAGCGGGTGGTGCAACCGCGCTTTCCGGATCGTTGGACAGGATTTCGTAGTAATGGGTCAGGGCTTGCAGGATCATCGGCTCAGCTCCAGTCTCCCCAGGTCTAGCACTCCGTTTTTCAATTCAGCTTTGAAAAACACAGGCCGGATATCGCGTGCATTCGAGAAATCCAGGTCATACAGCATCCAGCCCAGGTCCATGTCACCCAGCGGGCTTTTCGGGATGGACTGAAAGCCCTCGATGAATTCCACCCGGGCCCCGAACTCGCGCGTTCCCAGACAAGGCGCATGGAAGTATTGTCCTTTTCGCAAGCGACGCAGGGCAATGTTGTAATGCTTTTCCTCGGTATCCTCCGAGGCGGCCTTGTCCGTCAGCACAAAATGAGCTTCGATCACATAGTCCACATTTTTCAATAGCAGAGCGGCGCGCTGCTGGCGAATCTCCGGGGCCACAAGGTAAGGCACGCGCGGCGAAGCTTTCTCACTAACCTCGTTACGCCGAATATTCGTGAACTCGATCGGATTCAGCACATGGATCTTGTCGATCACCCAGCGGATGGCAGGCTTCCAATAGATGGCCTCGATGATGCCGCGCGCCGCTGAAGGTGTGATGACCTCATAGCTGACCCGCTCGACCTTCATTTCGGGACGGGTGAAGAGGGCGTAATCGCCGCTGACTCTGATCTTGATTCCGTATCCCATGAGACTGACCTCCTTTACAGGTTAATCGAAGAAAATGGCTTCCGCCCCGCCATCCTCAGGCAGTACCAGACCGGTCCCCCGGTCGTAGTACTGTTTTGGATCTGCAAGGGTTTCATAGGTATCGTTTATGGTTTCGATCACTCCTTTGCTGCGTAATTTTTCAAACTCATTTTCGTGGATGTTGACGGTGAAGAGCTGCAACTGCCGGGAAAGGGCCTGTGGATATGGATGGGTCTTTGCCTGTTCGAGCAACCGCCTGGCCTCGTCATTGTAGGGGATCACCACTGCAACCATTTTGTCCTCTATGAGTCTGAACTCCTCAGCTGCCTGTTTGAAATCAAAATCCAATTCGTCCGTACCCTTATCAAAAAATCCGAGGATATTCTTTACATCAAAGGCTGTTTTATCCTGAAGCCCGTACAGAAGGTTGAAATACGCCTGCACCGCCTGCTGTGAGTCGGGGCGTTCTCTGAATTCCCTCAAGATGCCTTTCGCCAGGGCCGCGCCCTGACGAATAAAAACCGGGGTTTTCTTAATGAAAGGGGTCTCCGGTTCGAACACATAAACATCACCTGCGCCCCGCTTCATCTCGCGATTGACACGCCCGGCGGCCTGGATCAGAGAATCAAGGCCAGCCAAAGCTCTAAAACCCACCGGAAAATCCAGATCGATCCCGGCCTCCATAACCTGCGTGGATACCACCCGACAGGGCAAGCCGAGTTTTAAGCATCTGCGAATCTCCGCAAGAACCTCCTTGCGATGGGCCGGACACATTAGCGTTGAGAGATGATATTTCCCTTCTCCCTCCAGCAGCGTATAGAGTCCTCGTGCATGCCTGCGGGTGTTGACGATGCAGAGAGCCTGCGAGTGCTCCTGTATCCTTCCAAGCAGATCGGCATCCGGTAACCTTCCAAGACTTGTAAACCGTACCCGCTGATAGAAGTCGGACAAGGCCTGAGGATCGGGGGCTAATTCTGTGAATGAAACATTGGAAAGGCGCTGATTGAGGGCGGGTTGTGTTGCAGTGCAAAAAACCGCTGTAGAACCGTAATTCTGAACCAGCTCTTTAACTGCCAGCATGGAGGGGTCCAGGTATTCACGCGGCAGCATCTGGACTTCATCGAATATCATCACGCTCCTGGCAAGATTGTGCAATTTACGGCAGCGGGAAGACCGATTGGCGAACAGCGATTCAAAGAACTGCACATTGGTCGTAACAACAATGGGAACGTCCCAATTCTCGGATGCAAGCTTAAGCTTTTCGAACGCATCCCGGGTTACATCATCGGGCTGTTCCGGGTCCCGCTTCCCGTTCCAATCGAAATTGGAATGATGCTCAAGTACATTGTCCTCGCCCAGATAATCCTTAAAAACAGCGGCATTTTGCTCGATAATGCTTGTAAAAGGGATTACATAGATCACCCGCTTTAGGCCATGCCGGGCTGCGTGATTCAGCGCGAAGGCCATGGAGGCCAGGGTCTTGCCGCCACCCGTGGGAACGGTCAATGTGAAAAAGCCCGGAGGGGATCCGGCTTTCTCAATGCAGGCTTGCAGGGTTTCCGTCCGCTTCTGGTTGATATCCCCTTCCGGATTCTTTAACTTATTCAATCCCCTATTGAAAGTCTCACAAAGCTCCTGGATACCGGGGTGGTTACCGCGGGGTTTCTTGCCCCTGTTTATATAAGTCTCGGTTTCCTGGAAGTCCGCATCCACCAGC
>CAYMQX010000278.1:758-4644 GCA_964392495.1 uncultured Anaerolineaceae bacterium | reverse complement strand
AGGGCGCCCTGACCCGGCGCGGGCAGCATATCCTTGAGCGGTATCCACTGGCTGACGCGACTTTCCAGCCCCAGCCGGACCAGCCCCGCCCCCGCCAGCACGATCGCATCATACTGCCCATCCAAGGCCTTCCGCACGCGCGTGTCAACATTGCCCCGCAGCGATTCGATCACCAGGTCGGGGCGCAGCGCCAGCAGTTGTGCGGCGCGCCTCAGGCTGGAGGTCCCGCAGACGGCGCCCTGCGGTAAAGCCTCCAGGTTGAAGCCGCCTCTGGAGATCAACGCATCGCGCGCCTCGGCGCGCTCCGGGATGCACCCGATGGTCAGTCCTGCCGGGTTTTCCACCGGCAGGTCCTTCAGCGAGTGCACCGCGCACTGGACCGCACCCGAGAGCAGCTCTGCCTCCAACTCGCGGGTGAACAGCCCCTTCCCTCCGATCTCCGGGAGCGGCTTGTCCAGGATCCTGTCACCCTGGGTGCGGATGATCTTTTCCTCGCAGATCAAACCGGGGTGGAGGTCCTGGAGGGTCCTCATGACCCAACGCGTCTGCCACAAGGCCAGCGCCGAGGGGCGCGTGGCAAAGACCAGCCTCCTGCTTTCAATCGCCATGGCTTGCGTCCAGGTCGAACAGCGTGCGCGCCGCGCTGGTAACCTCCGACTCGCGTGAAGACCCCGCCTCCCGCAGGCGGTGGGTGGGTGCATCCAGCAGTTTCCTTACCAGAGCCTGAGTCATGGCGTCGATGCGTTCGATCTCATCGCCCGTCAGGTCCGGCATACGGCGCAGCGTCTTTTCCACCTCCGCCTGCCGGATGTCCTCCGCCTTGCGGCGCAGACTGGCGATCAGCGGCAGTACATCCAGCGAGCGCAGATAGACCTCGAACCCGGCCAGTTCCTCCTCCAGGATGCTCCTTACCCGGGGAACTTCCGCCATGCGCCCGGTGAGCGAGACCTCCAGCTGCGAGTTCAGCCCGTCCAGGTCGATCAGGCGTACGCCTGTCACCTGGGAGGTTTCAGGGTCGATGTCGCGCGGCAGGGCGATATCGATCAGGAGGAGGGGCCGCGCGCCGCGTCCCTTCATCGCCTCCCTGACCAGGTCCCGGGTCACGATGAAATGCGGCGCGCCCGTGGAGGAGATCAGGATATCCGCCAGGCGGATCTTTTCCTCCAGGAATTCGTAGGTGGAGGTCTCCGCCCCCCAGCGCCGCGCCAGGCTCTCTGCACGTTCGACCGTCCGGTTGATGACGCAGATATGCTGCACGCCGCGCTTGCGCAGCGCCTCCACCGTCAGTTCGGCCATTTCCCCGGCTCCCAGCACCAGCACATGCGCACATTCCAGGGTCCCGGCAGAGGCCTCCGCCGCCGATGCAGCCAGGCTGGATACCGAAGCCGGGTTGCGGCTGATGCTCGTCTCGGTGCGCGCCCGTTTCCCTGCATGGATGGCTGCCTGGAAGAGGCGGTTCAGCACCGGTCCTGTTGTATCCTGCCCGCGCGCCAATTCCAGCGCCCGCGTGATCTGCCCCAGGATCTGCGGTTCGCCCAGCACGAGGGAGTCCAGCCCCGCCGCCACCTCGAAGAGATGCTGCGCGGCGCCCGCATCGCTCAGACGATAGCAGTGCGCCTGGAATTTCCCGGCAGCGATGCCGCGTGTCTCCGACAAAAAAGCCTCCAGGCTGGCGAATGCCAGGTCCCTGGAGGCAGCATATAATTCGATCCGGTTGCAGGTGGAAAGCAGCAGCAGTTCGCGCAGCGGGGATTGTTCCTGCCCGCAAGCCAGTCTGGAGAGCGCGGCCCGGATGCCTTCCTCGCTCAGGGATAACTGCTCGCGTAGTTGGATGGGGGTCGTCGTGTGGTTCAGACCCAGACAGAGGATGTGCATATCAGAGCGGTCCATTGAAGCCGGGATGTGACTGACCGGTCAAATATAATCTCCTCGTTACTCTACGGGAATATAGATTCGCTTAGATTTCCGGTAAGAATATTTTAACAGGTTATGCTGGTGACATTCATCCTGTATGGGTCATTGAATCGTCCTCCATTGAGCCGGTCCATCCGCACCCCTCAGGATGTTCCACCCGACCGGGTCGGATGGATTGCAGCAGGACTGCCTGGGCCGACCTGACAAATCATGACACTTTTTCCGCTGTCACGTGGAATTGAATACATCACAATGATCCTGCCCCCATGAAGCACCTGTTGAGCCGCCTCCCCGGCGGGGAGGGGAGCCGGGGCGGCCTCAGAACAACCCCGGCGCCACTTCCTCCAGCGCCTCGAAGGCCGGCCTGGCAAAGTAATATCCCTGGAAGATATTCGTCCCGATGCCGCGCAGCCATGCATACTCGCGGGCGGTCTCCACGCCCTCGCCCATCATCTCCACTCCCAACTGCCGGCAGATCTGCCCGATCCCTTTCACGATGGTCTGCTTGACCGGGTCCTTGTCGATATTGGCGATCAGGTTGCGGTCCAGTTTCAGGTAATGCGGCTGGTACTCGACCAGCAGCTTCAGCCCCGAATAGCCCGTTCCGAAATCGTCGATCGCCGTGCGGAACCCGAACCCCTCGTAGGCCTCGAAGATATCCACCACCCGTGAATAATCCACCAGCTTCTCCGCCTCACTGACCTCAAACACGATGTTCTCGGTCGGGAATCCGAAATCCAGCGAGGCCTGAAGCGTGGCGCGGATGCTGAAGGCCGTACGGTACAGTGCATTGGGGAACAGGTTGATGTTCAGCCGCGTCTGCATGTTCAACTGTCTTGCCAGCGCGATGGCCTTCAGCCGGCAGGCCTGGTCGAACCCGTACAGCTTGGTGCGCGGCACCCGCGCAAAGACCTCCCTGGAGGGCTCGCCCTCCGGCCCACGCACCAGGGCCTCGAACGCGATCACCTGGCGCGTCAGCGCGTTCACGATCGGCTGGAACGCGAAACTGAAGTCGAAATTCACCCCGCTTAGCTTCCTGAGATCCCCACCTGCCGTCCAAATACATGAAAGCATTGCTTCTCATCCTTGGGTGGATATTCCCCTGACCTGACAAAAATGCAAAGATTACGATACGCCCAGCATACTCCCCCCGCCCTCGCGGTGCTATCCGAAAAAGGCGGGATTTTCCCTATCGCATTTATGACCAGCGTTTCATTACGAGTCCCGGCGGTCAGGCTTAAAAGCCCGGGCCGTGGGCCGCGGCCATTTCATCACCGATCCCCCTGTGCACCGGTGCAGTGGCCCTGCGTTGAGAGAATCTTGCCCCAAAGGCCCGGAGTGCCGGCCAACAGGCGCTTTCGCCCATTGGAAAGTAACATTCTCCGTGATGCAATCGCCCGGATATCCCTCCAATTCTTCAATGTTATAATTTTCCCCGATGTCCCCCCAGGTTACGCTCATTGTGGTCGTCCTCTTCCTGCTGGGAGCGGCCTTCAGTTATTTGTTCGGGATTCGTGCGATCCAATCCAGCCGCCGGGTCGCCAATTACCGCTTGCGCCAGGAGGCTCTGGTCCGGGGACGGAATTCTTTCGTGATCACCGGCCTCCTGCTCATCTTTGCCATCGCCCTTTTTGCGGTCCGGCGTGAGGCACCCCCGCTTTCCCCCGCCTCCATCGAGACACAGGCGCCCATGCCAGGCGCGACCTCGCTTCCGCCCACCGCCGCGGAGGCCGCCCTGCCGCAGCCTTCCGCGACTCCGGCCTCGACTCTCACGCCCTCGACCCCGGTCCTCACCCCCGGCAAGGACGATCCCTCGCCCACCTTTTTTGTCCTCACTTCCACACCGCCTTTCAGTCCAACCTCCTCCCCGGCCTCCACACCTTCGCTCCCCATCAGCATCGAGGCCATTTTTCAGGCCTCCATTACCCCCGCCCCCGATCTCAAGATCGGCCCCCTGCGCTTCTCCACCGAG
>CAYMQX010000278.1:0-748 GCA_964392495.1 uncultured Anaerolineaceae bacterium | reverse complement strand
CCTCCACTCCAGTTTCTTCCCCCACCGGCGCTGCCTCGGCCTCCACGCCCTCCCTCCCCATCAGCATCGAAGCCTACCTGCAAGGGACCGTTACCCCGCTCCCCGACCTGAAGATCGGTCCCCTGCGTTTCTCCACCGAGATGCGCGGCGCACAGCCCGTAGGCCCCAGCCTCGTCTTCCGCAATCCCATCAAGAAAATGCACGCCGTATTCTCCTATGACCGCATGGCCCCCGGCACCCAGTGGACGGCGGTCTGGTATCGGGATGGCGCGCTGGTGCATTTCGAGTCCAAAGTCTGGCAGGGCGCCGCCACAGGCCTCAGCTTCTCCCTCTGGGAGCAGCCGGCTGAGGACTGGCTCCCTGGAGACTATGAAGTACGGATCTTTACCGGCACCGACTGGAAAAGCTCCGGTACATTCACGCTTACCGGAGACCCTCCCACCCGGACGCCGCCTGCCACAGCCACCTTCACCCCGCAGCCCACCTTTACCCCGACCCCCACGCGGACGACTCCGCCCACCGCGACCGCCACAAGCACGCCGACCCGCACTGCCACGCCCTCTTCCCTCCGCACGGCCGCGCCCACTGCATCCCGCACTCCCACGCGAACTCCCTCAGCCGTCCCGTCTTCAACCCTCGCCCTGAAATCCGTTCCGCTGGCGACGGACACCAGCGCCCCCACCTCCACCCCGATCCCCACGCTGACGCCCAGCCCTACGCCTACACCTTCGCCGACGGCCTCCAGCAC
>CAYMQX010000277.1:0-4667 GCA_964392495.1 uncultured Anaerolineaceae bacterium | reverse complement strand
CCACCTCGAGCAGCGACCCCACGCGGCCGCGCACGGTCACGGTCCCTTGGGTGGGCTCGGTGACGCGCGAGAGAACCTTCAGGAGCGTGCTCTTGCCAGCGCCGTTACGGCCCACGATCCCCAGCACCCGGCCCTCCTCCACATCGAAGGAGACATCATTCAGCGCCCAGATGTAATCCTGCCCGAGGCGGCTGTCCGCCGCCTGGCGGCGCAGGATCGAACGAGCCAGGCGCACAGGGGCCGCCACGGTATCCACCAGCACATCCCGCAGCATCCCATAGCGGAACTTGCCCTGGGCTGCCCCGATCTTGTAGCGTTTGGAAATATGGTCGACGCGGACGGCGGTGGTCATATCAAATGGTGTCCGCGAAAGTGCGTTCCATGTTGCGGAAGTAGACCAGGCCGGAAAGCAAAAGGAGCAGTGAGATGCCCACCGAGACCCACAGGGCGGAGTCGGGACCGCTGCCCGCGCCCAGCAATGCCCAGCGGAATCCATTCACCACGCCCGCCATGGGGTTGAGCGAATAGACAAGCTGCCACTTCTGCGAGATGATGCTGGCCGAGTAGGCCACCGGCGTGACAAAGAGCCAGAACTGCGTGATGAAGGGCAGGGCGTAGTTCACATCCCGGTACTTGACGTTGATGGCCGAGAGCCACAGCGCCACCCCCAGCGCCGTGATCACCGCCAGGAGCAGGAACAGAGGCAGGGCCCAGAGCACCTGCCAGGCAGGCGTGACCCTGTAATAGAACATCAACCCGATCAGGATCAGAAAAGCAATGGCAAAATCCACCAAGCCCGCAAGCACCGAGGCCACGGGCAGCACCAGCCGCGGGAAATAGATCTTGGTGATCATGTTGTGGTTGGAGGTCAGCGAACGGCTGGCCTGGTTGAGGGCGGTGGTGAACAGGCCCCACGGCAGAAGGGCGGTGTAGGAAAAGATCGGGTAGGGAATGCCATCGGTCGGGACCTTGGCCACCTTGCTGAAGAGAAAGTTGAAAATAATCATGGTCATGAGCGGCTGAATGACAGCCCAGGCCGCACCCAGCATGGTCTGCTTGTAGCGCACTTTGATATCCCGCCAGATCATGAAGAAGACCAATTCGCGGTAGGTCCACAGGTCACGCAGATTCAGAGCGGTCAGCCCGGTGGAGGGCTTGATAAAAACGGTGGCCGGCTCGTGCCGGAGGATTTCTGTCATGGAAGGGTCAGCGGAGGCTGGAACGGTTGGCCATAAACCACTCGATGGTACGGCGCATCCCTTCCTCGAAGGGGACGCGGGCCTCCCAACCGAACAACTCCCTGGCGCGGGAGACATCCAGGCCGCGGCGCGGCTGGCCGTTGGGTTTGTCGGTCTGCCAGGCGAGGCGGCCTTCAAAGCCGGTCATGCGCACGACCATCTCCGCCAGATCCTTGATGGAAATCTCGTAGCCCGAGCCCAGGTTCACAGGGAGATTGCCGTTGTAGTTCTCCGCTGCGGCCAGGATGCCCTCGGCGGCATCCTCCACATACAGGAATTCGCGCGTGGGAGAGCCATCCCCCCATACGGCCAGTTCATGGTCGCCGCGCTCTTGGGCCTCCACCGCCTTGCGGATCAGCGCCGGGATGACATGCGAGGACTGCAGGTTGAAATTATCGCGCGGGCCATACAGGTTGACGGGCAGCAGGAAGATGGCGTTGAAGCCGTACTGCTGGCGGTAGGCCTGGGCCTGTACCAGCATCATCTTCTTGGCCAGGCCATAGGGGGCATTGGTCTCCTCGGGATAGCCCGACCAAAGATCATCCTCTTTAAAGGGGACCGGCGTGAACTTGGGGTAGGCGCAGACGGTGCCAATGGCCACGAATTTGCCGATGCCGTTCAGATGGGCCTGGTGCATCATCTCCACGCCCATCATGAGATTGTCGTAGAAGAACTCCGCGGGATGCTCGCGGTTGGCGCCGATGCCGCCCACGTTGGCCGCCAGGTGGATCACCACCACTTTGGCCGGGTCCACATCCCGGAGGCTGTCGGCGAACATGCGGCGGATATGATTCGGATCCACCAGGTTGTAGTCCTCGATGCGCGGGATGAACAGGTCGGAGGCGCCAAACTGCCTGAGTTTTTTCGTCACAAAGGAGCCCAGGAAGCCCGCCCCGCCGGTGACGATGACCTTCTTATCGAACCAGAAGGTGGAGGCGGGATCGATCGAGGGTTGGATGGTGGCAGGTTTAGGGTTGGAAGACATGGTTTACCTTTACGCCCCACAGGGAGGCGTCACATGGAGTGGAAGAGCGGAAACCGGCTATTGCACAATGAACTGCGCGTTGCGGTATTTTTCGTCCAGCGGGTTGCGGATCAGGCCGGTCTTGAGAGCGTACAGCACCTCGCGAATGCCGTCATCCACATCCAGCTTTGCCTCGAATCCGAGCACGCGCTTGATCTTTGCAAACGAAACAGTGATATCACGCATGTCACCGCCGAAGGTAAGATCCTTGTATTCGACGGTGGTCTCAGGCATACGCTTGAGCACCAGGGCGACGATCTGGTCCTTGGTGTAGTTGCCGCTCTCGGTCCCCAGGTTCAAGACCTGGCCGCGCACCTCAGCGTCCTCCGCTTCAAGCCCCAGGATCACGCCGCGCACCACATCCTGGACGTGGACAAAGGAGCGCGAATAGCCGCGCTGGTAGATGATCAACTCGCGGCGGGTGTAGGCCTCCAGAACAAACTGGTTGACGATCAGGTCGAAGCGGGTGCGCGGAGAGATGCCGTAGAGAGTGGCAAAGCGGAAGGAAAGCGGCGCGCAGGGGCTGTCTTTCTGCCCTGTCAGGAATTGTTCAGCCGCGATCTTGGTCTCGGCATACAGGGATTGCGGGGTCAGCGGTGAGTCCTCATCCACCGGCTTGCCGTCCGCCGCCAGCCCGTAATTGCTGTAGGTGGATGAGAAGACAAAGCGCCCCACGCCCAGGTCGGCAGCCTGTCCATAGACTGTTTTTACAGCCTCCACGTTATATTTCCAGGCCACCTGCGGACCAACCGCCTGACAGGCAGGGAAGCCTACAATGGCGGCAAGGTGCACGAGCGCATCGGGCTTCTGCCAGTCACCCTTCACAGCCCCGCGGATGGCGCGCGGCTCGGTCACATCGGCCTTGACGAAGTGGAAGGCGGGATGATGGAGAAAAGGCACCAGCGATTCGCCACCGAAGAGCAGGCTATCCACCACTGTCACACGGCAGCCGGTTCTGAGCAATTCGGCGGTCAGCAGGGAACCGATGTAACCCGCCCCGCCGGTGATCAGCACATGCTTCCCGTTCATGGGCGGTCCTCCAGGCGCAGATGCACTTTGAATCCCTCGACCACGAGCAGCGGAGCCTCCTTGTCGGTGACCACGGCGATCCCGGCTTCCAAGCAGGTCAGCCGGCAAATGTCGGCCACATCACCGCCGCCCCGGATGCGCACGCGGTCGTAGCCCAGGCGGCGCAGTTCGTCGATGCGTTCCTTCACGCGCTGGCGGGTCTTGCGGTAAAGCGAGAGCGAGCTTTCCACATAGTTCACGATCAGCCGGGCGCGCAGCGCCAGCCCTTCGGGTGTGATGATGTAGCGCAGTTTCTTGCGCTCGGCGCGCGAGACCTTGACGGCCCCCTTGGCGATCAGGCGCTTGAGGTGCCAGTTCACCGTCCCCACAGCCACACCGAGCTGCGTGGCGAGGGCGGCCTGGTTCACATTGGGGTTGGACTCGATCTCCTCGAGCAGGGAAAGTTCCCGGAGTTCCTCGTTGGCGGTTTCCATAATTCAAAATTCAGTGACTGAATTATAACCGCAAAACAAGGCGGGTCAAGACGTCAGGAGGGGATGGGCTGGGAGGCGATAAGGCATATGAGCGTGACCGAATCCTGCGCGGGGTCGCCGGTCAGGAATTCGGGGCGAATGCCCGGACGGGCCTTTTCGAAAGCGGCCTCTTCACGCGCCAGAACGGTGATCTCGACCTGCCGGAAAGCGGACTCGAAGGCGCGGCGATAATCCCGGAGCCGATAGCGGTTGTGGTTGCTGGAGGGGTTCAGCCAGCCATACCAGGCAGCACGCGAGTAGCGCAGCATCTCGAAGGGATATTTGAAGTAATGATCCCGCAGATCGACAAAGTGAATGTGCAGACCCCCGGGCCGGGTAAGCGCAGCCAGCGCCCGGGTGATACCTTCCACATCGTCCACATGCTCATAGACCGAATTGCTGATCACCAGGTCCACGGGCGGAAAATCCGCCCTCTTCACCTGGCGGATATCCCCCTCCAGCAGGGTCATATGCCCGGGACGCGGACGCACGCTGCCGCCTTCCTGGGCAAGATACTCCGGGTATTGCGGCAGGAGCAACCGGTTATGGGCTTCGTCGGGCGGCGCAAAGCGCTCACACAGCACCACCGAGGCGGCGCCCGCCGTCAGGAGGCCCGCGCCGATGTCAAAGCGCCCGCCATAACCAAAGACCATCACACGCTTGCCGGGCAGGGGATTGTTTTGTTCCGCCAGAAGCTCCACATAGCGCTGCACGGCGGCCTGCGGGTCCTGGGTCTCCAGGCCCGGTTGGATCACCAGCGAGCGCAAGAGCAGGAAACGGACGACCCTCTCCGGCAGGAAATGCCGGGCAAGGCGCGGGATCAGGTACGGCAGGTTCACGGAGTGGCTCCCTGGAGATATTTTT
>CAYMQX010000276.1:0-4675 GCA_964392495.1 uncultured Anaerolineaceae bacterium | reverse complement strand
TGAAGCCCCTGCTCAGTTCCCACGAAAGCCCTCCGGGCTCGCCTCCTGCGGACCTTTCCCCCCAACCCCCTTTCCTGGGAGGAAAGGGGGGGAGGCGGCGCTCCGCGCCACTCGCAACGACATAGAAGAATCTACGCTCGGCCCAGGTCTCACCGCGCTTCCCTCCCTCCCGTCTCTTAACGGAATTGAAATGCTCAACTTTTACAGGCGGGGTACAATTCCACGGAAGGCTCCCTTTATTGGTGAAAACACATGGGGACTGCTCTGGCATTTGTATTGCCAGGAGGAATACTTTATGCCGCTCAGGCGCGGGACACAACAACCTTATCGCCGCCGCAAACCGCTCCACCGGGCTTCTGCCGCGGGCTGCGGGCATTTCCCCGCCGGCCTGTACCGCACCCTCATCGAGCATCTGCCCGATACCATCACCTACATCCACCCCGCCGACCCCGCCTCGAGCCTCTTCTACATCAGCCCGCAGATCGAAGCGCTGCTCGGCTGCTCCCCCGGTGAGTTCACCCGCAAAGCCGACCTGTACGCCCACATCCACCCCGAAGACCGCGAGCGGGTGGAGGGGCAGTACGAGGCGCACATGCGTTCCGGCGCGGCCTTCGATGAAGAGTACCGGCTGACGGGCTGCGAGGCCCGCACGGTGTGGGTGCGCGACCAGGCCGCCATGCTGTGCGATGAAGCCGGGCGCCCGCTCTTCTCCCACGGCATCCTGACGGACATCAGCCAGGGCAAGCAGGCGGAGGCCGGGCTGGCCCGCCAGGTGGAACAGCTCAACGCCCTGCACATGGTCAGCCAGGAGATGGCGATCGCGCAGGATATCGAGCGCGTGTACCGCGCCGCGCATGAGGCCGCCGCCCGCTTTGTGCCGCTGGAGGCCTTCAACATCTGCCTGATCGACGAGCCGCGCCGGGAGGCGGAAGACGTGTACCTTGTGGATGAAGGCGAGCGCCTCCCCGGAAAGCGCCGCCCGGTCTCCGAGCGCCTGCTGCTCACCCGCCTGCTGGAGAGCGGCGGCCCCGTCCTGTTCGATGATTACCTGTGCAGCCCGCCCGCGGGTTCCTCCACGCCGCCGCCCTGCACCACGCGCTCCATCCTGGCCGTCCCGCTCATGCTCAACGGGCGCATCACCGGCATGTTATCGGCCCAGCACTACACCCCCGGCATGTACACGCCCGAGCACGTCCAGGCGCTGATGATCCTCGCCAACCAGGTGGCGGTCGTCATCGAGCACGCCCGCCTCGTGCAGTCCTACCGGCTGCGCGTGGCCGCCCTCAACGCCGCCGCCAACACCGTGATCCTCACCGACCGCCAGGGCAATATCGAATGGGCCAACCCCGCCCTCACCCGCCTCACCGGTTACACGCTGGAGGAAGTGCGCGGGCGGAACCTCGGCATGCTGCTCACCACGGGCCGCCCGGAGGATACCCTGGACCCCGGCTTGTGGCCGACCCTCCTCGTGGGCCAGGCCTGGCGCGGGCAGGTCATCAACCGCAAAAAGGACGGGGACCTCTACACCGAGGAGATGACCATCACCCCCGTGCCCGATGACCAGGGCGGGATCAGCCACTTCATCGCCATCAAGCAGGATATCAGCGAACGCCGCCAGGCCGAGGAGGCGCTGCGCGAGAGCGAGGAAAAGTACCGCACCGTGGTGGAACAGGGCGGGGACGGCATCGCCATCACCCAGGGCGGGGTGATCCGCTTCGCCAACCGCCGCCTGGCCCGGATGCGCGGGCAGGAGATCGATGAGCTGCCGGGCTGCAGTCTGCGGGAGTTTGTGGCGGAGGCCGACCGCGAATGGCTGGACGGCCACCTGCGCCGCCTGCCCGGGGAGGAAGCGCCCACCACCTTCGACGCCGTCTTCCTGCACACGCAGTCCGCCCCCATCGAGGTGGATATCACCGCCGCCCCCATCCATTACATGGGCGAGCCGGCGGAGCTGGTCATCCTGCGGGATGTCTCCGAGCGCAAGCGCGCCGACCTGGTGTACGAGCGGCGGCTGAAGGAGATGGCCGCCCTCAACGACGTCAGCGCGGCGGGCATCCAGGCCACGGATGTGGACGAGCTCATCCGCTCGGTGACGCGCACCATCCGCGGCTCGCTGGGGCCCGATAACTGCGGGGTGATGCTGTTCGATGAAGAAGCCGCCGCCTGGACGCCGCACCCCTCCTACGAGGGCATGCTGGAAGGCGAGGCCGGGGTGGCGAAGCCGCTCTCGCGGGGCATCGTGGGCAAGTGCCTGCGCACGGGGCTGGTCCTGCGCGTGGACGATTGCACGCAGGACCCCGATTTTGAGATCATCGTGCCGGGCATCCGTTCGCAGGTCTGCGCGCCGCTGAAGGTCAACGGGAGGCTCTTCGGCACCCTCAACGTGGAGAGCCGGGAGCCGGGCGCCTTCTCCGCGCACGACGAGCGCCTGATGACCGCCCTGGCCGGCAGCCTTTCCATCGCCATCGAGAAGATCCAACTCCTGCACCAGGAGCAGCGCCGCCGGGCCGAGGCCGCCGCCATCACCGAGGTGGGCCGCGATATCTCCGCCTCCCTCGAACTCGATATCGTGCTGGAGCGCATCGCCGTCTATGCCCGCGACCTGCTGGAGACCGAGATCAGCGCCGTGTATATCGCCGAGGGCGAGAGCTCCACCCTGCGGGCGGTGGCCGCCATCGGGGTCGATTCCGAAGCCATCAAGAATGACCCCGTGCAGGTGGGGCAGGGCATCCTGGGCTCCATCGCCCGGCAGAGGTCCGGAGAGATCATCAATTTCGTGGAGGGCGACCCGCGCTCCATTCTCGTCCAGGGGACGGAGACGGTCGTGGACGAGCATATCATGGCGGTGCCGGTGCTCAACAAGGCAGGGCTCATCGCCCTCATCGCCGTCTGGCGCATGGGGCATGGCAGCGAGTTCCGCCCCACCGAGCTGGAGTTCCTGAACGGCCTGGCGCAGCAGGTGGCGGTCGCCATCGAGAATGCCCGGCTGTTCGAGCGCACGCGCCAGCGCCTCGCCGAGATCCAGGCGGTGCATACCGTCTCCAGGGCGCTGCGCTCCGCACAGACGCTGGAGCAGGCCCTGCCGATCATCCTCGACCAGCTCATGCAGATCCTCCAGGCGGGGGGCGCCAGCCTGGAGATGCTGGACCCGCACACCGGCGAGATCGTCACCGGGCTGGCACACGGCGAGTGGGCCGCCGTCACCGGGATGCGCTCCGCGCCGGGTTCGGGCGTCAGCGGACTGGTGCTGGCCTCGGGCCGCCCCTATGTGACCTCGGATGTGCGGGCCGACGGCCAGGCCCTGAACCTCGACCTCTTCGGCTCGCTGCAGGCTGTGGCCTGCGTGCCGGTCATCGACCAGCAGCACCCCATCGGGACGCTGTGGGCCGGCCGCCAGGCGCCCTTCACCCCCGAGGAGATCAGCCTGCTCTCGGCCATCGGCGAGATGGTGGGCAGCGCCCTGCACCGTATGCGCCTGAACGAGCAGATCCTGCAGCGCGCCGAGCAGTTGGGCTCCCTGCGCACCATCGACCAGGCCATCAGCGCCAGCCTGGACCTGCGCCTGACGCTCAGCATCCTGCTGGAGCAGGTGGTCAGCCACCTGGAGGTGGACGCCGCCGACCTGCTCCTGGTGAACCGGACCACCCGCAAATTGCAGCCCTCGGCCTCGCGCGGCTTCCGCACCAGCGACCTGGCGCGCTTCCATGAGCAGTTGGGCGGCGGGCTGGCGCCGCGCGTGGCGCGCGAGAAGCGCCTGCTCCAGATCCCCAACCTGGCGGAATATTCCGACCAGATCCGCGGCTATCTGCTCGTGCGCGACGAGGAGTTCACCGCCTATATCGGCATCCCGCTCATGGTCAAGGAGCAGTTGGTGGGCGTGCTGGAGTGCTTCCACCGCTCCCCCAAGCAGGTGGATGCAGACTGGCTGAGCTTCTTCGAGGCCCTGGCCGGGCAGGCCGCCATCGCCATCGAAAAGGCCCGCCTGATCGAAGACCTGCAGTCCTCCAACCAGGAACTGACCCTGGCTTATGACACCACCCTGGAGGGCTGGGCGCGCGCCCTGGAGCTGCGCGACAAGGAGACCGAGGGCCACAGCCGCCGCGTCACCGACCTGACCGTGGAGCTGGCGCAGAAGATGGGCGTTCCGGTCCCCGAGCTGCTCCACCTGCGGCGCGGCGTCCTGCTGCACGACATCGGCAAGATGGGCGTCGCCGACCACATCCTGAGGAAGACCGGCCCGCTCGAGGAGGCCGAGTGGCTCGAAATGCGCCGGCATCCGCAGTACGCCTACGACCTGATCTACCCCATCGCCTACCTGCGCCCGGCGCTCGACATCCCCTACTGCCATCATGAGCGCTGGGACGGAACGGGCTACCCGCGCGGGCTGCACGGCGGGCAGATACCGCTGGCGGCGCGCATCTTTGCCGTGGTGGATGTGTGGGATGCGCTGCTGCACGACCGTCCCTACCGCCCCGCCTGGACGCTCGAGCGGACGCTTGCCCACCTGCGTGCCGAAAGCGGCAAGCACTTCGACCCGGCGGTGGTGGCGGCCTTTTTGGAGATGGTGGAGGGATAGGAGGAGGCGCTTTGGCTCTCCCCCTGTCCTCCCAGGAAAGGGGACCGGGGGATCGGTCCAAACCCCCCTCAATCCCCCCGAAACGGGGGGAGGCCGAAC
>CAYMQX010000275.1:0-4676 GCA_964392495.1 uncultured Anaerolineaceae bacterium | reverse complement strand
CCGCCACTTACTTCTACTCGGCGGAGGCCAGCGCCAGCGTGGTGGGCGACACCGCCTGGCCCCTGCTGGTGATGAACGAGGCGCAGGATATCCGCCCGGAGTTGTACGATAAGCGCTTCGCTCCCATGGCCGCCGCCAACAACGCCACGCGCCTGTTCAGCGGAACGGCCTGGACGAACGACAGCCTGCTGCATCGCGAGGAACTGCTCTGCCGGGCGCGCGAGCGGCAGGACGGCCTGAAGCGCGTCTTCCTGGTGGACGGGGAAGCCATCGCCCGCGAGAACCCTGCCTACGGCCGCTTCCTCCAGGAGCAGATCGAGCGCTATGGGCGGGACCATCTCATCGTGCGGACGCAGTATTTCTGCGAGGAAGCCGAGGCCCAGGGCGGCATGTTCAACGAGACGCGCCGCGCCCTGGTGTTCGGCGGCCCCCGCGCCGAAGGCCCGCGGCCGGACGCCTTGCATGCCTTCCTGCTGGATGCGGCCGGCCAGGAGGCGGAGCGGGCCGGCGCGGAAGCTCCCGGCGGCTCCCGCCGCGACAGCACCGCCCTCTCCATCCTGGAGATCGACCTTTCCAGCCTGCCGCTCCTGCAAGCTCCCACCTACCGCGTCATGAAGCGTTATGCCTGGCAGGGGACCAACCACCTCGATATCTTCGGGCGCCTGCGCGCCCTGGCGGAGGTCTGGAAGCCGCTCCATTTTGTGATCGATGCCACCGGCGCCGGAGAGGGGCTGTGGGCCATGCTCGACCGCGCCTTCCCCGGGCGCGTGGTGGCGGTACGCTTCAACCGCCAGGTCAAGAGCGAGTTGGGCTGGGGCTTCCTTTCCATCATTGACGCCGGGCGCTTCCGCGATTGTTCCTCCGGCGAGGTGGGCCCCGAAACGGTGCAGGCCCAGTACGCCCGCTGCCTGTGCGAGGTGCTCCCCGGCCCTGGCAGGACCCTGCGCTGGGGCGTGCCCGAAGGCACGCGCGGCCCCGACGGCCTGCTGGTGCACGATGACCACCTGCTGGCGGATGCGCTCTCGGCGCGGCTGGACCGCCTGAGCTGGGTCAGCCACCTCCCTGCCCTGGTGGTGGAGATGCCCGACCCGCTGGAGGGGACGGAGAGCCGGTTCTAGAGAGGCTGCGGCCTACTCCGCCTGCCTGCGCAGCAGGCCCTCCAGCGTCTGGAGGCGGGTCTCCAGTTCGACGAGCAGGCGCCGCGTGCGCTTGTGCTCCTCAAGCTGGATGGCGATCAACATGCCCTCCAGGGGCAGCAGGCGCCCGGCGTTGGCGATGGCGGCGCGGTGCTCGATGCAGGCATCGTAGAACTCATTCACGATGAGCTGGTCGCTGCGGCGCAGGGCTCCATACATGGGTTTGAGGGCGGCGATCTGTTCCTCGATCAACTGCGCGGCGGAAGGAAGTGTGCGTCCCATACGGGCCTCCGAAAAACAGGGGGATGGCGAGACTCCTCGCAGGGACATTCTGAACGGAAACGGGGGCGCGGTAAATCCACCGGCGGGGGGTTCTCCGGTGGATTTTTGGGGTGGCTCACAGGTTGACTCAGATGCGGGGGCGGAGGGCCGTCAGACCGCCACAGGTGGGGATCAGGGCGGGTAGCCGGTGGGAACGGCGGGCGTGCGGGTGGGCGTGCCGGGCGGCGGACCGCCCTCACCGGGGAAGGTGGGCGTGCCGGCGGGCTCCTCAGAGGCCGGGGTTTCCGTCGCGGTGGCGGTCGCGTCGGAGAAGGTGGGCAGCGCCACGGCCTGGAGGACGAAGCTGCCCTGCGCCAGCAGGCGGTCATCCTCGCTGGCGAACAGGCTCAGCCCGAGGGGCTCGCCCAGCGGCGTGCGCGGTCCCACGCAGTAGGCGCTGGAGGGGGTCTCCTCGATGATCTCGCAGCGGAAGCGGCGCAGCGTCCCCCGGTTGGAGACCTGCGCGTAGAAGCCGGGGAAATCCTTTCCGGAGAGGTGCAGGTTGATGACCAGCTCGTTGTTGAGGTTGGTGCCGAAGGAGAGCAGGCACAGACGGCTGGCGTCCACGTCACAGAGGGTGATGGCCTCGGGGACGGCGGTGGGGGTTGGCAGGCGGCTGCGGATGAAGGTTACAGAGCCGTAGGCGAGCGCCGCGCAGACCAGCAGGGCTGCGAGCGCCGCGGCAGCCAGGATGAGGATCAAGCGTTTGCGTTCCATGGATGGGCTTAATATACCAGTAAACGGGGGAAAACAACGCGAGGGGCGGCTTGCTTCAGACCCCAAAGGTTTCCCCTGCCTGACCATCGTCTTGTTATGCCGGACTCCCCATGATTAAAAAAGCAGAGGCGGCCGGAACCGCCTCGCACCCTGTCCCCGAAGGAACAGGGGGGATATAGGTATTTTATAGCATAGGGCCGGGTATTTGTCAAACGCGCCCTGTTCACGCTCGCTCCGCTACTCTCTGCTTCGGGGACAATGTCTGCTTTGCTACGGGGTGCTCACCCCGGCTTACAGTCGGGGTTTCCCCACGTTCCGCGTGGGAGGTTCAACCCTCTTCGGCCAGGCGGCGGAGATAGGCGCCGTAGGCGTTATCGGCCATGGCCGCGGCCAGCGAGCGCAGTTGGCGGGCGTCAATGTAGCCCATCTCGAAGGCGATCTCTTCGGGGCAGCAGATCATCAGCCCCTGCCGTTCCTGGACGGCCTGCACGAAGTTGGCGGATTGCAGGAGCGACTCATGTGTCCCGGCATCCAGCCAGGCCACGCCGCGCCCGAGCTGCTCCACGCGCAGTTGGCCGCCCTTCAGATAGGTATCGTTCAGGTCGGTGATCTCGATCTCGCCGCGTTTGGAAGGCGCCAGGCTGGCGGCGCGCTCCACCACCTGCGAGTCATAGAAGTAGATGCCGGGCACGGCGAAGTGCGACCTGGGCTGTTTGGGCTTCTCCTCCAGGCTGAGGACGCGCCCGGAGGCATCGAACTCCACCACGCCGTAGCGCTCCGGGTCGCGCACCGGGTAGGCGAAGATCAGCGCGCCCTGCTGGAGGGCGGCGGCACGCTTCAGCCGCTCCGAGAGCCCCGTGCCGAAGAAGATGTTATCGCCCAGGATCAGACAGGCCGGGCTGCCGTCCAGGAAGGAGCCGCCCACCCGGAAGGCGTCGGCCAGCCCGCGCGGCTGGTCCTGCTCGGCGTAGGCAAAGCGCATCCCCCACTGCGCGCCGTCCCCCAACATGCGGCGGAAGAGGGGCAGGTCCTCAGGCGTGCTGATGACCAGGACCTCGCGCAGCCCCGCCAGCATGAGCATGGAGAGCGGGTAATAGATCATGGGCTTGTCGTACACCGGCAGGAGCTGTTTGCTGACCGGCAGGGTGAGGGGGTGCAGGCGTGTGCCCCGGCCTCCCGCAAGGATGATCCCTTTCATGCTGCCTCCTGAAACAAAGCGTTTCCATGCGCCCCGCCCTCAAGCGGACGAGGCGGCCCTTGCAGCGGTCTGCGGCTCAGGAAGCCTCCGTGCCGGAGATGCGCCGGCCGTAGTTCCTGTCGATCCACTGCTGATAACCGGCCTGCCCGCGAATGGCCTCGGCCCAGTCCTCGTTCTCCAGGTACCACTCCACCGACTCACGCAGCCCCTCCGCCAGGGAGTGGCGCGGCTTCCAGCCCAACTCCGTGTGGATGCGGGTGATATCCATGGCATAGCGGCGGTCATGGCCGGGGCGGTCCTGCACGAACTGGATCAGGCGGTGGTGGGATTCGGCGCCGGGCCGCAGCTCGTCGAGCATGTCGCAGATGGTCTGCACGATCTCCAGGTTGGGGGGCTGGTTGCCGCCGCCGATGTTGAAGGTCTGGCCGGGGGCCGCGCGGCGCAGGATGGCATGGAGGGCCTCGCAGTGATCGCCCACGTACAGCCAGTCGCGGATCTGCTGGCCGTCGCCATAGACGGGCAGTGGCTTGCCATCGCGCGCGTTCAGGATCATGAGCGGGATGAGCTTCTCGGGGAACTGCCGCGGGCCGTAGTTGTTGGAGCAGTTGGAGATGCTGACCGGCAGGCCGTAGGTGTGGCTGTAGGCGCGCACCAGGTGATCGCTGGAAGCCTTGGAGGCCGCATAGGGCGAGTTGGGCGCGTAGGGGGTGGTCTCCGTCCAGGCGGGCTCGCCCGGCTGGAGCGAGCCGTAGACTTCGTCGGTGGAGACATGGTGGAAGCGCACGTCCTCCGCCTTGTGCTCCTCCAGCCAGACCTGGCGGACGGCCTCCAGCAGGGAGAAAGTGCCCATCACATTGGTCTGGATGAAGGGGTCGGGGCTGGAGATGGAGCGGTCCACGTGGGTCTCGGCGGCAAAGTGGACGAGGGTGTCGATCCGGCGCGTCCGCAGCAGCTCTGTCACAAGGGCCCGGTCGAGGATATCGCCGCGCACGAAGGTATGCCGCCCCTCGGCGGGCAGGTCGCGCAGGTTCTCCAGGCTGCCGGCGTAGGTGAGCGCATCCAGGTTCACGATGTGCACCTCCGGCTCGAGCTCGAGCAGGCAGCGGACGAAGTTCGAGCCGATGAAGCCCGCGCCGCCGGTGACCAGTACGTTCTGCATGTTTCTTCTCATTCGTAGCACTCCGCTTCAGAAAGAGGCAGGGCGGCGGCATCCCTGGCCGAAAGGATGGGCGCCTGCCCATCCACCAGCGGCCAGCGAATGTCCAGCGCGGGGTCGGACCAGAGCAGGCTGCGCTCCCATTCGG
>CAYMQX010000274.1:0-4684 GCA_964392495.1 uncultured Anaerolineaceae bacterium | reverse complement strand
TCAGGACTCCACCACCTGGACCCGGGTGCCGCCCGGCCATTCCACCGTCACATCCCCGGGGTCATAATCGACCCGCGGCTGCGTCCAGCGGAAGACCCATTTGGAGTCTTCCGGGCTGGCATTCACACAACCCCTGGAGGAAGGCTCACCAAAATTGTTGTGCCAGAATGTCGAGTGGATGGCCACCCCCGTGGAGACGAACAGGCTCACCCAACCCACCGCCGGAAGGCTCCACCCGGCGGAGGCGCTGCCTCCGCTCAGCGGCAGGGACACGGCCTTGCGCCAGATCGGAAACTCTCCCAACGGGGTGGACCAGGCATCCACCTTATTGCCTGCCGAGTCATACATCGCCCCGCTGGAGATGCGCGCAAAATGCACCTCCCTGGCCCCCTCGAAGCAGGACAGGGTCTGGTACCAGAGATTGACGACGATGCGTTTTTCCTCCGCCTCCGGAGAGATCGGGGCCATCTCGTCTGCGGTCAGCGGACGGAACGCTTCAGCCGCTGCCCAGAATATATCGCCGGAGCCGTACTTTTCATTCAGCCGGTACTGGGTCCGCCCCGAATCATCCACGCGCACCTGGTCCACCCATACGATCTGGCTGAAGAAGAAGCGGGCGGGCAGGCCGATGGATGCCCGGTATTGAAGCCAGGGCGCGCGGGCCGGGGGATTATCCAGGATCAGGTCCACATACGGAACGGTGACCTCCGCCCACATGCCTGATCCCAGGCTGGTCGTTGGAAGCGAGGCGATGGGCGCGTTGCGCTGGTTTTGCACCGGCTGGAACTGCCCGCCCCACACAAAGCCATAAGGGGTCTCGACCCAACGCTGGTTGATGCGGCCAGGCATCGGGCCGACCGTCTCGCGGATCCACGGGACAACGTTATCCTCATAGAGGGCGCCCAGGACCTGGCTCCCGGCATCCGGGCGTGAGAAGACATCCACCTTGCCGACCGTGACCCGGCCAAGCCTTTCCGCATCGGGAAAATCGGTCTGGAGCCCCGGCATGAAGGGCCGAAGCGCCAGCGTCCCTGCGCCGAGGGCCGCCAGCCGGAGGAAATCGCGCCGGGAGGGGATCTGTTGATTCATGCAGGATCCGATCGCCCCGTGTTTCCCTTATCCACTGCGCTTGAAGGCGGGCAGGCTGACGTACAGGTTCCCTGCCTCGATCCTGGCCGCATACTCATCCAGCGGGCGCGGCGGCGGGCCGCTGACGACATCCCCCAGCTTGTTGAAATGCCCGTCGTGGCACGGGCTGACGTAATGTTCCAAATTTGGATGCCATGTGACCCGGCAGCCCAAATGCGTGCAGATATCGGAGAACACACGTACATCCTGGTCGCCCGTCCGAACCACATACATTCCATAATTGGTGGCGGTCCGCTCCCAGCCGTTCACCCTGGTACGCGTGAAATCGAAGCGCGTTGGCACGCCAACCGGATATTTCTCCAGCGGTCCCAGATCGAGCTGCCCTTCATCCCCGGCAGACCTGGTCGCGGGCGAGAGCAGGAAGGCGATGGAAGGAATCCCGATGACCGACCCGATCAGCCCGGCTATGCCGGCTGAGACGGCTTTAATAAAATCACGGCGGCTCATCCCGCGGTTGTCTGGGGTGGACATATCGCCTCCTGCGGCTTTATTTCAGGTCCCATTCAAAAAGACGTGATGGCGCGTCCAGATCAATGATCGTGAGCGTCAGCTTCCCGGCGCCCTCCAGGATGGACCTGCCCTCCTGGGCGGAGGGGAAGATCAGTGTTCCGCTCACATGATGTCCGCCCGACGGTGCCTCCCATTTTGCAGCCGCGACGCTCTGGCCTGTGTCGGTGGTCAGCGTCGCAAGCGCCGCCAGATCCATGCTCAGATCCACGGAGTGGGTGTTCATCGACACCTCGAACTCGATGGAATCGGCGGGTGTCCCAAGATTAATGGGCGTGACCTCCACCACCACCATACCCTGCTCGTCGGTGCGGGTCAGTTCCCCACGGGCACTGCTGTTCGGAAAGAGTGTGGGGATCAAGGCCGGGTCGTCGGTCGGGGTGGATGGAGCCTGCACCGGCGCGGGTTCCGTCGGCTGCGGCAGGTTCGAAGGGACTGCGGGTGCGCAGGCGGCCAGGACCGCGGCCAATGGCAGCAGGAAAAGTAATCGTCTCATCGGGTCTCCAAAAGCGGTTGAAGTTTTTGCCTCTCGCGATACAGGATGAACAGCATGACCAGGATGCCCGCCAGGTTCATGGCCAGCCCCGCCAGCATGAACGGGCGCTGGTAGCGCGTGAGAAAGGTCGCCGCGGCGCTCAGGCCCAGGACGGGCAGGACATCCGTCACGTGATGGATGCAGCACGCGACCATGGCGGTCGCGGAGGTCCCTCCGCTTGCACCGACCATCGATCCCGCGTGATGGCTGGAAGTCACCGGGATGAAAAGCCGGAACCGCAGGATGGAATACAGCGCAGCCTGGATGCCAAAACCCAGGAGGATGGGCACAACATAAAGGCGGTCCCGGGAGAACTGCCCGGAGGCATACTCCCAGCCCTGCGCCCAGGTGAGTATCCCGAGGTAGAAGGAGGCGATCAGCGTCGAGCCCAGCAGAAATGCAGCCGCCGGGATCAGGAATCGTTTCACGTGCAAGCTCCCATTCATTGGCAGCGCCTTCGCTGCTGCCGGTCCTGCGCCGGATGAACTCCATGCGGAACAGGCATGGTTGCCGGCATAAGATCCCCGCCGCGTCCGCGGCAGGTCCGCCGGTTCCTCCGGCTATTTCCCAATATTGATCGGCATGTGCATCCCGGCCTCGAGGTGTCCCGGGAGCGTGCAGACCATCTCGATCCCTGCGCCGGAGGTTTCTTCCGTAAAGGTGTAATCCACCTCGGCTGTGGCTCCTGGGCCCAACTGCTCCTCAGGGATCATGACCAGCGCAGTGGCATCCCGTTCTTCCATCGTCATCCCCTGCATCCCGCCCATATCCATGCCATCCATCATGAGTGGCATGATCATAAATTCGTGCGGAATCTGTCCGGCGTTCGTTACTTTAAAGTGGTAGCTGGTCCCGGGTTTGAAATCAGTGACCGAGGATTCGACCGAGAACTCTTTCAGCGTGACTGTCACTTCCACCGGGCGCGGGGTCTGGGCGGCCCCGCAGGCAGCCAGGAGCAGCCCTGTGAACAGGACGACAAGTGCCAGACAATAAGGTTTCATCATGCTTCCTCCTTCCAGATACCGTTGATTCTAGAGAGCAATGTCCTGTCTGTCTTGCGCCAGACAGCTTCCCATCTCATAGGCAATTTTGCCTGCTGTCATGCGCGTCAGGTGGCCCTTCAGGGCCGCTTCGATTTCTCCTACAATGCAGGTGCTGGAGACCGGGTCTGTTGTGGAGATGGAATGAACCCTTTATCATCTTTTTTATGTGTGGATCATCCCTGTGACCAGGTTTTGGATTGGCTCACCCGCTCGCTCTCGGGGGAGGGGCTGCGCATCCTGCCTACCTTCGACCTGCATAATGCCCGGATCAGTCCGCAGGAATGTCTGTGTCCCCATCATGGGACCGGGGCTTGCGACTGCCAGTTGGTGGTCGTGCTGGTATATGGAAAGGCGGATCAACCCGCCACCCTCGTCCTGCACGGCTCGGATGGGCGCACCTGGCTTTCGCTCATCAACACCCTCCGCCAGCAGGCGGATGCGCAGGTCCGGGCTGCCATTGAACGTGCCCTCGAACTTAACCCACTGGAGTAAAATCCTTCCATGGCCCATTCTGCTGTCCTCCCGTCCCGCCGGGCCGGCTCGCATTCCTTTGGCGAATGGCTGGCTTCGCATTGGTTTGGGCTCTTTCTTGCGATCTACGGCCTGTGGGTCTTCGCACCCTTCACCGCCCCGCTTTTCATGGAGCTCGGCTGGAGCCTCCCCGGAAAAACGGTCTATCTCATTTACTCCTTTTTCTGCCACCAACTGCCGGAAAGGTCCTTCTTCCTTTTCGGTCCCAGGACCATGTACTCGCTGGCGGAGATTCAGTCCCGCTGGCAGAATACCATCAACCCGATGGTCCTGCGCCAGTTCACCGGAGATCTGCAGATGGGCTGGAAGGTCGCCTGGTCCGACCGCATGGTCTCCTTTTACACCAGTATCTGGTTCTTTGCCGCGGCCTGGTGGCCCTTCCGAAAAAAGCTCAAGCCGGTCCCCTGGGCGGGCTTTATCCTGCTCCTGCTCCCCCTGGCGCTGGACGGCCTGACCCACATGGTCAGCGATTTTGCCGGGATCGGGCAGGGCTTCCGGGACAGCAATGCCTGGTTGGCCGCGCTCACCGGGAATGTTTTGCCCGCCTCTTTCTACGCCGGGGATGCCCTGGGTTCCTTCAATTCCTGGGGCCGTCTCCTCTCGGGCATTCTGGCCGGCCTCGGCATCGCCTGGCTCGTGTTCCCTTATATGTTCCAGGTCCAGAGCTTGAACCGGGAGCTGGATCGATATGCTTATGGAGCCTCCCTTGAACAGATCAAAAAACAGGATCCGCGTTCTCCTGGCGGATGACCATCACGTCGTCCGCGCCGGTATCCGCCAGTTGCTGGAAAGCGCCAGCGACCTGCAGGTCATTGCGGAGGCCGGCGATGGCGAACAGGCCCAGTCCATGATAGAACAGCACCGCCCCGATGTAGCTGTTCTGGATATCCAGATGCCGAAAGCCAGCGGGATCGATGTC
>CAYMQX010000273.1:0-4699 GCA_964392495.1 uncultured Anaerolineaceae bacterium | reverse complement strand
GCACCTGGGAGGAGTATTTCGCCGCCCTTGAGTCGGTCATGGGCGATTTCGCGGGCCATCGTCTTAGTGAGGCGCAGACCGCCCTGGCTTGGAACTACGCCTATCGCTTCTTCTTCGAATACCCGCGGCCCTTTCCCTGGCGCCTGATGAACTTCTGGGAGGACCTCTCCATCTGGCCGCTGGAAAGGGTCCTGGGTACGGAAGGCATGGCGCTCTTTGGCAGCACCTTCGGGACGCTTGCCGGAGGGCCGTTCTCTTGGGATGTGTCCATGCTCCCTCGGAAGGAGACCGCCTGACATGGAGAATAGCCGCCAACAGGTGCGCGACTTCTACGACCAGATCGGCTGGTCGCAGGTGGGTGAAGGACTCTACCAGAACGCCCGCTATGAGGACCTGCGGCCGGTCTCGCGCGAATACATCCACAGGTGCCACCTGCGCGTTAACCGGCATCTTGCCTCTGCGGGGAGGTTCCTGCTGGATGCCGGGTCCGGACCCGTTCAGTGGCCGGACTATCTCACTTACTCGGAGAACTATACATACCGGGTCTGTGCGGATATCTCGATGACCGCCCTTGCGGAGGCGCGCAAGCGCCTGGGCGCGAAAGGCCTGTTCGTGGTCGCGGATATTGCAGCCCTGCCTTTCGCACCGGATGCTTTTGACGGCGTGGTCTCCATGCACACCATTCACCACCTGCCGCTGACCGAGCACCGCCGCGCCTACCTGGAGTTGGAACGTGTGCTCAAGCCCGGGCGCAGCGCGGTCGTCATCAACGGTTGGCACAACCCGCTGCTCATGCGCATGGCCGAGCCCTTCATCGCGTTGGGGCGGCTATTGAGCGGCCGCTCCGCCAAGCAGAAGAAAAACTGGAAAGCCGAAGAGGATGAGGCGGGCACCTTTGTTGCCAAGATGACCCCGCGCTGGCTTCGGAAGGAACTGGTGGGTGGGATCGATTTCAAGATCTATCCCTGGCGCAGCCTCAGCCCGCGCTTCATGCGCTGGTTCATCCGCCCGCAGTTGGGGGGCAAAGCCTGGCTGGAATTCATCTTCTGGCTGGAGGAACGCTTCCCGCGCTTCTTCGGCGAGAACGGGCAGTACCCGATGATCGTGATCAGGAAGTAGCCATGTCACGCTTCACCGACCCGGAATATCTCAAGACCGATCAATACAGGGACTCGTCCAATCTCGAGGCGCGGATGGAGATCCACAAGCGTTTTAGCACCAACCCCTATGGCTGGATGCCCTGGGTCTTTGACCATCTCCTTGTATTACCAGCAAATGCAAAGATCCTTGAATTGGGTTGCGGCCCCGGGTATTTGTGGACGGAGAACGCCTCTCGCATCCCCTCTGCCTGGGACATCACCCTCTCGGACCTTTCTGCGGGGATGATCGATTCGGCATGGAGAAATCTGGTTGTTACAGGCCGCAGTTACAAATTTAAGCAGATCGATGTGCAGGAGATTCCTCTTGAAGACGGGACGTTCGATGCGGCCATTGCCAATCACATGCTGTATCATGTCCCCGATCGGAAGCAGGCGTTGAAGGAGTTATGGCGCGTCCTGAAAGCCGACGGTATCCCGTTCGCCGCCACAAATGGACAGAATCACATGCGCGAGATGTGGGACTGGCTCGATCGTGCAGGTGCGGGTCCCGCAAGGAAGATCATCAGCTTCGCCTTCACACTCGAAAACGGGAGAGAACAATTGGAGGAGTTTTTCCCGTGTGTGGATCTGGCGCGTTACCCTGCCAACCTGCGAGTGACGGATGCATCTGTGATGCTGGCATACCTCCGTTCGATGATTACCACCTCGGATTTTCGGGAGGAAGCGTTCAGCCTTATCGAGCGTGAGATCATGGCGGTTATGAGCAGGGACGGCGGGGTTTTTATCGAGAAGGCCCAGGGATTGTTCAAGGCGCGGAAATCGCAGCGACATAGTAACGGCTTGCGCGAGGCCCCCTGAAGCGAAGCGGAGAGGCAGCCGTTTGGAATTTGCAGGGAACGACTAAAGTCGTCACTGCCATCGGAGGATTCATGGACTGGAAAGATCAGATCGTACTGGTGACGGGCGGGACGGGTTCCTTCGGCAAGAAGTTCACCCGCATCCTGCTGGATGAGAAACAGCCCAAAAAGGTCATCATCTTCAGCCGCGACGAGCTGAAGCAGCACGAGATGCAGGCGATGGGCTTCAACCAATCCAACCTGCGCTACTTCATCGGAGACGTGCGCGACCGCGAGCGCCTGCGGCGTGCCCTGCACGGCGTGGATATCGTCGTCCATGCCGCCGCCCTCAAGCAGGTCCCGGCCTGCGAGTACAACCCGATGGAGGCCATCAAGACCAACATCCTCGGCACCTCCAATGTGCTGGAGGCCGCGCTGGATGCAGGCGTCAAGAAGGTCATGACCATCAGCACCGACAAGGCTGTCAACCCCGCCAACCTTTACGGCGCCACCAAGCTGGCCGCCGAGAAGGTCACCATCCAGAGCAATGCCTATGCCGCCGGCACCTCCACGCGCTATTCCTGCGTACGCTACGGGAATGTCGTGGGCTCACGCGGTTCCGTCGTGCCGGTCTTCCTCAAACAGCGCCAGGGCGGCAAGGTCACCATCACCGATGACCGTATGACGCGCTTCTGGCTTTCGCTGGAGCAGGGTGTGCGCTTCGTCATCGCCTGCATCGAGCAAATGCAGGGAGGCGAGGTCTTCGTCCCCAAGATCCCCAGCATGAAGGTCATTGACCTGGCGCGCGCCATCGCTCCCGATGCCCGGGTGGAGATCATCGGCATCCGCGCCGGCGAGAAGCTGCACGAAGCGCTCATCTCGGAAGACGAGGCCCGCCATACAGTGGAGATGGAGCGTATGTTCGTGGTCCAACCCGCCGAGGCCACCTGGTTCGGGTATGATTGGCAGAACAAGGGCAAATTGCTGAAGGATGGCTTCATCTATTCCAGCGACAACAACTCGGAATGGCTGGACCTCGAGGGCATCAGGAAGTTCATCGCTCCCTTCGAGGTACAATTCGAGCAGGGCAGCCTGGAAGGCTGAGAGCAGGGAGGCGGAATGAGACTCCTCATCACCGGTGCAAGTGGATTGTTGGGGATCAACCTGGCGTTGGAGGCGGGCGCCCGGTATGAAGTGTTCGCCGTGGACCGCCGTAAACTGGCCCGGACCCCGTTCCGCATCCTCAATGCCGACCTGCTCGACCCCGGAGCCGTGGACCGCGTGCTCGACCAGGCCCGCCCGGACTGGGTCATCCATTGCGCCGCGCTGGCCAACCTGGAGGATTGCGAGGCCAACCCCTCCCTGGCCGAACAGATGAACGCCCGCCTGCCCGGCAGGGTGGCGGCGGCCTGCCGCGACCGTGGACTGCCCCTCGTCCACATCTCCACAGATGCGGTCTTCGACGGCACCCAGGAAGGCCCTTACGTCGAGGAGGACCCGCCGCGGCCGGTCAGCGTCTACGCCCGGACCAAGCTGGAGGGGGAGCGCGGTGTGCTTTCGGCCTGGCCGGATGCCATCGTGGCACGCGTCAACTTCTTCGGCTGGTCCCCAAGCGGAAAGCGCAGCCTGGGGGAGTTCTTCTACAACAACCTGAGCGCCGGAAGGTTCGTCAGCGGCTTTGCCGATGTGACCTTTTGCCCCATGTTTGTCGGCGACTTGGCGGGGGTCCTTCTCAAAATGCTCGAAAAACGCCTGCACGGGCTGTATCACGCCGTTGGCCCGCAGGCCATGAGCAAATACCAGTTCGGTGTGGAAATCGCCCGCAAATTCGGCCTGGATCCGCTGCATATCACCCCGAAATCGGTGCATACCTCCCCCCTGGTGGCCCCTCGTTCCCACAATTTACGGCTTTCCACCCACAAATTATCCACAGCTCTGGGGGAGCCCCTCCCTGGTTTTTCCACAGGTTTGGACCGTTTCTATCAACAGCTCCAGCATGGTTATCCACAGAAAATCCGCAGTTATCAACAGGCTTGACCCGCTTTTACCGTTTTTTCCTGTTTTTGCCGCCTTTTTATCCACAAATAACCGGATTTTTCCCACAGAAATATGGCGTTTATCCACAGAATTCTGTCACCCTATCCACAGAAAATCAGGGTTTATCCGCAGAATTTTGGGCTTTATCCATAATTTACAGGCAGCTTGTCCACAGGAAAACAGCGCTTTATCCCCGGAATTCTCCCGCTTTGGGAAGCACACCGGCAGGGAAAAAAGGAAGGAATCCATGGAGATCACATTCGGAAACCGCACCATCGGCCCCGGCCGCCCCACCTATTTCATCGCCGATATCGCCGCCAACCATGACGGCGACCTGGAGCGCGCCAAAAAGCTTATCCGGCTGGCCAGCGAGGCCGGCGCGGATGCCGCCAAGTTCCAGAACTTCGACGCTCCCAGGATCGTTTCGGATTACGGATTCACCCACATGGATTCGCAGGTCTCCCATCAAGCCGCTTGGAAGCGATCGGTGGTGGAGGTCTACCGCGCGGCTTCCATCCCCTTCGATTGGACGCAGGTCCTGCTCGAGGAGTGCCGCCAGGCCGGGATCGATTACTTCTCCTCGCCAGACGACTTCGATGCCATAGACTTTCTGGACCCCTATGTGGGCGTTTACAAGGCCGGCTCGGGAGAGATCGATTGGATCGAGGCCCTGGAGCGCATGGCCTCCAAGGGCAAGCCCTTCTTTGTTGCCACTGGTGCCTCCAC
>CAYMQX010000272.1:0-4707 GCA_964392495.1 uncultured Anaerolineaceae bacterium | reverse complement strand
CGCAGGTGTAATCCTGGCGGTTCACCGAGAAACTGGCGCCCTCCGGGATGTTCATCGTCACGTAGCCGTCGCCCGAGGCGCAGTAATTGCCGCGCAGGTCCACCGCCGGGAGCTGGCACCCGTTCTGCGAGCTCTCAGAGGCGCCTGGCAGGTAGGCCATCACCTGGCAGAAGGGGGCCAGTGGCTGCGGATCGG
This sequence comes from uncultured Anaerolineaceae bacterium, assembly GCA_964392495.1. Lineage (GTDB taxonomy): Bacteria > Chloroflexota > Anaerolineae > Anaerolineales > Villigracilaceae > JACPVF01. The sequence goes on along the minus strand of CAYMQX010000272.1, from coordinate 4,512 downwards.
GCACCACACAGCGGAAGCCCACATCCCGGCGCGCGATGGAGGGCGCCATATAGTGACGGATGCCCGATTCGACTCCGTCGCCGGTCTCGCTCTCGAAGCTGGAGCCGCGGATCACCCGGTACTCGCCGGACTCCGGGCCGGTGGGGTCCATCACGGGGGCGGTGTTGTAATAGCCCTCGCCGTACCAATCGCCCACCCACTCGAAGACGTTCCCGGCCATGTCATACAGGCCGAAGGGACTGCGCCCCGCCGGGTAATCGGTGACACTGCTGGTATGACGGATGCACCCGGCGAAGTTCAGCAGGTCGCAGGCGGCGCCCTCATCGCCCCAGGGGTAGAGGCCGCTCCCCGTCCCGCGGGCGGCCTTCTCCCACTCGGCCTCGGTGGGCAGGCGTCCCCCGGTCCAGGCGCAGTAGGCGCTCGCCTGCTCCCAGGTCACACCGACCACGGGATGGCTGCTGTAGTCTGCGTTGGTAAAGAGCGGCGCGCCCGCCTCCTGTGTGGGCGGCGTGCAGCTCCCGGCCGCGGCGCACTGCGCATACATGCCGTTGGTCACCTCGGTCTGTTGGATCCAGAAGGCGTCCAGCGCGACCGTGTGCGTGGGTGCGTCACCGGAGCCGGTGCCCATCGGGAACTCACCGGCGGGGATGAAGGTCAGCAGGCTGGCGTCGATCCACTTCATGCTGGAACCGCTCTGAGGCCCGGCCAGCGGCACAGGGACCAGGGTGGCGGTGGGCGCCAATGTGGGCGCCTGGGTGGGTGCGGCGGTGGGAAGCGCCTCGGTGGTGGGCGCGGGCGTTGCCGTTGCGGGTGAGCAGGCCCCCAGCCCAAGAGTCAACGCCAAAAGAGGCAGGAATACTCTGAGGTTCGGTCGGCTCATTCGGTCTCCTTTTGACGCCCGATATTATAATGCAGGCAGTCCGGCAGCTCCGCCGCCCCGCACAAGAGAGTACCCCGCCATGGATCTGCTCCGTCTCACCCTCAGCCAGGCCCGGGAGGCCATTTCCCACAGCAAGTTCACGCCCGAAGACCTGCATCAGGCTTGTTATGAGCGGATCGGGCGCCTGAACCCCCGCCTCAACGCCTTTATCACGGTCCTGCCGCCCGGACAGGCGCAGTTGCCCGCCCGCCCCGGTTCCCCGCTGCGGGGGCTTCCGCTGGCCGTGAAGGACCTGTACGAGACCGCCGGGACGCGCACCACGGCAGGCTCCCGCTTCTTCGCGGAGTATGTGCCGCAGGAGGACGCGGCCGCGGTCAGGCGGCTCCGGAATGCCGGGGCGGCCATCCTGGGGAAGACGAATACACACGAGATCGCCCTGGGCGTGACCAACCTCAACCCCCATTTCGGGAACTGCCTGAACCCCTGGGATACGCAGCGGATCACGGGCGGCTCCTCCGGCGGGAGCGCCGCGGCGGTGGCAGCCGGGATGGTCCCCGCGGCCCTCGGCACCGATACGGGCGGTTCCATCCGCATCCCCGCCTCGCTCTGCGGTGTGACCGGCCTCAAACCGACCCGCGGGCGGATCAGCCTGCGGGGAGTCCTGCCCCTCTCCTGGAACCTCGACCACGCCGGCCCGCTGACGCGCTGCACGCGCGACGCGGCCCTGCTCCTGCAGGTGCTGGCGGGCTATGACGCCCTCGACCCCTTCAGCCTGAACGCCCGCGTGGACGATTACCTGGAGACCATCGATCAGGGGGTGAAGGATTGGAGGATCGCGCTGGCGGTCGGGGATTACATCGAGGATGCGGATGCCGGGGTGCTGGCCGCCCTGCAGGAGGCGGCGCGTGTCTTCCGCGGGATGGGCGCCGAGGTGGTGGAGACGGAGGTCGAATGGCTGCGCGAGAGCGCCCTGGCGAACGGGCTCATGACCCAGGCCGACGCGGCAGCCTTCCACCGTGAACGGCTGGCGCAGCGCCCCGACTGGTTCGGCGCGGATGTGCGCCTCCGCCTGGAGCAGGGCGCAGCGTATTCCTCCGGCGAGTACGCGCTGGCGCGGCGCACGCAGACCCTTTCGCGCCGCAAGGCGGAGGCTCTCTTCGAGGACTTCGATGCGCTGCTGCTGCCCACCACGCCCATCCCTGCGCCCCGCATCGAGGGCGCCGATGCGCTCGAACAGGCCCGCCGCTTGACGCGCTTCACCGCGCCCTTCAACCTCACCGGCCTGCCGGCGATCTCGGTCCCCTGCGGGTTCTCCTCCGAGGGTCTGCCGCTCGGCTTGCAGATCGTGGGACGGGCATGGGGCGAGGTCCTGCTGCTGCGGGCTGCGCAGGCCTTCGAGAATGCGACCAACTGGCCGGGGGAGAGGCAGCCGCCGGGGACCGTCTGAGGCTCTGCTCCCCCTGCGGCGTCCCTCAGCGCGCCCGGGCGATCTCCTCCACCGCCTCGGGGTTGACCAGCGAGGAGGTGTCGCCGGGCGGCTCGCCCAGGTAGGCGGAGCGGATCATGCGGCGCATCACCTTGGCGTTGCGCGTCTTGGGCAGGTCGCTCACGAAGAGCAGGGCGCGCGGCGCGAGCGGCTTGCCCATCCCGGCCACGATGCGGTCGCGCAGTTCGAGGCGCAGGGCCTCCGAGGGCTGCACATCCTTCTTCAGCACCACGAACACGACCAGCTCGCTGCCCTTGATCGGGTCCGGCACGCCGATGGCCGCCGACTCGACCACGGCCTCATGCCCCACGAGGATGGATTCCACCTCGGCGGGGCCCAGGCGCTTGCCCGCGATCTTCAGCGTGTCGTCTGAGCGCCCCAGGATGTACCACAGCCCGTCCGCATCCTCCGCTGCAAAATCGCCGTGCTGCCAGACGCCCGGCCAGCGCGACCAGTAGGTATCCAGGTAGCGCTGCGGGTCCTTCCAGAAGCCGCGCGTCATGCCGATCCAGGGGGCCTTGACCACCAGTTCGCCCACCTGCCCGCGCACGGAATGCCCGCCTTCATCGAACACGTCCGCGGCCATGCCGGGGCAGGGCGCGGAGAAGGAGCAGGGTTTGAGGGGCAGCAGCGGGTTGCCCGAAAGGATGCCGCCCGAGACCTCGGTGCCGCCCGAATAGTTGATGATCGGGAGCCGCCCCCCGCCCACCTTCCCGAACAGCCACTTCCAGGGGTCCGGGTTCCAGGGCTCGCCCGAGGAAGCGAAGCAGCGCAGGCTGGAGAGGTCATGCCTGCGGAAGGGTTCCTCCCCGTGAGGGATGAGCGAGCGGATGAGTGTGGGCGAGACCCCAAGCTGGTTGATGCGGTGGCGCTCCACCAGCGCCCACAGTCGGTCGGGGCCGGGGAAGTCCGGCGCGCCGTCATAGATGAAAGCGGCCGCGCCCAGGGCCAGCGCGCCGAAGATCAGCCAGGGGCCCATCATCCAGCCCATGTCGGTCATCCAGTAGAACACATCCCCCGGATGCACATCCATGCCGAAGGCCATATCCTGCGCGGACTTGACCGGGAACCCGCAGTGTGTGTGCAGGGCGCCCTTGGGACGGCCGGTGGTGCCCGAGGTATAGATCACCATGAGCGGGTCCTCGGCAGAGGTGTCTTCTGTGGCGGCCTCGCTGCTCTGAGCTTCCACCAGCTCATGCCACCAGTGGTCGCGCCCCGCCTGCATGGAGACGGGCTGCCCGGTGCGCCGCAGCACGATCATGTGCCGGAGCGAGGGGACCTGCGCGGCGGCTTCATCCGCCACGGACTTCATCTCCACGGCTTTGCCGCGGCGGAAGGCTCCATCCGAGGCGAACAGCGCCTTGACCTCTGCATCCGCGAGGCGCGAGGCCGCGGCCCCCGCTCCGTAGCCGGAGAAGAGCGGCAGGATGACCCCGCCGATCTTCGCGACCGCCAGCAGCGCAATGACGATCTCGGGCGTCATCGGCATGAACAGCCCCACGGCGTCGCCCTTCCCCAGACCCAGCGCGCGCAGTGCGTTGGCGGCCTTGTTCACTTCCCGGTTCAGCTGCACATAGGAAAAGCTGCGGACCGCCCCCTCCTCGCCCTCCCAGATCAGCGCGGGGGCCTCGCGCCGGGCGGGGTCCTCCAGGTGCCTGTCGAGCAGGCTGCTGACGATATTCATGCGCCCGCCCACGCACCACTTCGGGAACTGGATGCCCGCCTCCAGGTCCACGACCTGCGAGTAAGGGACCTTGAATTGGAACTTGAAATATTCCAGGACTGCATCGGTAAACCAGGCCACATCCCCCGTGGAGCGCCGCATCAGCTCCTCGTAATCCTTCACGCCGTACCTGCGCATAAAGTCCGTCAGGACCGCCCGCTCCACCGTCGCGGTATCGGGCCGCCAGACGATCTCACCACCGAAATCAAATGCTTCGGACATTCCGGCTCCTCCGTGTTTGGCTGGGGGTATTATACGCCTCCATCACCCCTGTCGTTCCCCCTCCGCATCGCTCCTCTCCACTCCGCTTCGGGAACGATGTGCGAGCAAGCTCGGTATTAAATTCTCAGATATCGTTGCGAGCAACCCCAGCATTTCGTGTGGGGCTGCTTCGTCGGGAAGAGCGCCCTCCTCGCAGCGACA
>CAYMQX010000271.1:0-4708 GCA_964392495.1 uncultured Anaerolineaceae bacterium | reverse complement strand
TATCTGGTGGATTCAGACCGGATCGTGGTTTTTGCAAAACTTTCGAACTAGGAGTATCAGAATGGCCAAGAAAAACAAGCGAAGTGCGGGCAGCCGCACAAAGATAACCGGCGTCGCTCCCCTCGGCACCGAGTTCAATCCCGACTATACCTACGTCAAGCGCGACCTCGCTCGCATCGGCCTCCTGGCGGGTTCATTCTTCGCGCTTCTCATCATCCTGTCCTTCATCTTGAAGTAGCATTCGGGGAGGCCGAAAGGCCTTCCCTCCGTCTGTATGGACCCGCTCCATGAGGTCACCCTTACCACGCTGACGTATGGGGGTGATGCGCTTGGCCGCCTGCCGGATGGTCAGGCGGTTTTTGTGCCCTTTTCCCTGCCCGGCGAGAAGGTGCGCATCCGCGTCCTGGAATCCCACCGCGGACACGCACGCGCCGCGCTGGTGGATGTGCTGGAGCCATCACCCGGCAGAGTGGTGCCGCGCTGCCTCCATTTTGGGACTTGTGGAGGCTGCCATTATCAGCACATGAGCTATGCTGCCCAGTTGGAGGCCAAGCGCGAGATCCTGCGCGACCAGTTGGAGCGTATCGGGAAGATCGATGCGCCCGCGGTACGGGATCCGGTACCCTCCCTGGTGGAGTGGAACTACCGCAACCATATCCAGTTTCATCTGACCTCCGCAGGCCGGCCCGGCTACTTCCGTCACCCGGCCGCCGCAGGTCCTGACGGCGGGCCTGGGCTCGCTGAGCTCGCTGTGCTCGCTGTGCTCGCCATCACTGAATGTCATCTTCCGGAGGAGCCTCTGAACGATCTCTGGCCGGAACTGGAATTCGAACCGGGAGCGGGGATCGAGCGTGTCTCATTGCGCGCGGGGGATGATCTGATGCTGATATTGGAGTCGCAGGACCCCGACCCCCCGGAGGCCGAGATCGAGGCGGGTATCTCTGTGGTGCACCTCTTCGAGGAGAACCCGGTTGTGCTGGCCGGGACGGCCTCGCTTCATATGGAGGTGGCGGGCCGTTCCTTTCAGGTCTCTGCCGGGTCCTTCTTCCAGGTCAACACGCGGATGGCCGCACGCATGGTGGAGCATGTGCTGGAGCGGCTGCCTGCCTCGCTGGGGACTATGCTCGACCTCTATTGCGGGGTGGGGTTGTTCAGCGCCTTCCTCGCACCGCGCTGTGCGCGCCTGATCGGTGTGGAATCTTCCTCCTCCGCTTGCGAGGATTTCGCGGTCAACCTGGACGAGTTTGAGAATGTGGAGTTGTATGAGGCCCCCGCTGAGACGGTGCTCCCGCACCTGGGAGTGAAGCTGGATGCCGCGCTGGTCGATCCACCGCGCGCCGGCCTGCATCGCCTTGCCCTGGATGCCCTGCTGACCCTGCGGCCGGAGCGCTTGATCTATGTCTCCTGCGACCCATCGACCCTGGCGCGCGATTCCCGCAGGCTCATCGAAGGGGGCTATGACCTGGTCGAGGTCACACCCTTCGACCTCTTTCCACAGACCTATCACATCGAAAGCATCAGCCTGTTTAATCTCCGCCCCGGTTAGCTCGCAGCGATCACGATCACCTTGTCGCCGGGGAGGAAGGTGACCGGTATATCCTTGCGCGGATTGGTGTGCACTCCGTAGCCCTTTGAGGCCTCACTGGATTCGCTCATCAGGCGATAGCCAAGGGCAGTCTCACCGCAGCCCCGGGCAGCCTCCAGTACGGTATAAAAGTTGACCGGCTGGCCCAGGGCCACATAATCTCCGGCGGGTTTCAGGTAGATCTCGGATCCTTCGGGATCGAACAGATCCATGAAGATGGGGAACAGCTCGCGGTCCTCCGAAAGCTGGGCGGTCATCAGGCTGACCAGGTGCTCGCTGACCACAAAGTCGTCCACGCGGGCGGCTTCGGCCAGGCGGCGGTTCCGCAGGTCCAGCATCTCGCTGACAATGGAGAAGGGAGTCTCATCCTTTTCGGCGATATCGCGCAGGTGCAGGAGCGTGACGAGCGTTCTGGCGTCGGCCTCCTGCGGCTCGAGGTGGCTGTTTGCCAGCACAATGACATGGTCGTATTCGGGGGGGGCCAGTCCCTCCAGCAGCAGCCGGTCGGTTGTGTCTCCCTCTTTGACGGTCACGCTCTGGTTGACCAGCAGGCCTGCCTGCCTGCGGATCTGCTCCTCCAGGTTGTTCAGGTCGGATACCACCGTCAGTTGCGAACCAGGAGGCACGTAATGGTCCAGTTCGCGCACGATGATCGCGCCGCACTGGTTCCAGCCAAGGATCAGTCCCATCTCGGGCGTGGGTTGGCGGGGAGGCCGGCCGGAGGAGGTAACTATTCCCGGGAGCGTAACATCCGCAGACTGGTCGAATCGGATGCGGTCATCGTCCGCAGCCAGCGCAAAAACCTGTTCGCCTGTCCCAATGACCGTGTCCATGGGCGGGTTCATGAGCACGCTTCCGTCCGCTTTGCGGATGCCCATCAGGGTCGAATCTGCCGCCGCCAACAACGCTTCGCCATAGGTCCTGCCCGTCATCGGGGAGGCATCGGCAAAGTAGATCTCATCGCCTCCGAAGTTCATCAATTCGGTGTAGATCACCGAAAGGCCCGATTGACGCGAGGTCTGCGCCACGACGCGGGCGATCAGGTCGTTGACCAGGATGGGCAGGATATGATCGCGGCCTCCAAGCATCCGCACCACCTCCATGTTCTTCGGTTCGCGGATCTGGGTGACGATATGGTACGATTCCGGGCGCCGGTTGGGGTTGTTGGTGAGCGCCAGCACGGCCTTGATCGTGTAGGCGTCTGGATCGGAATCGCCCGGCAGGATAATAATGGAACGCGCGCTGTGCGGGCTGGCAAGCTCCAGGTCGGTCAGGTCGATGGGATTCCCCGAGCGGCAGATGATGCGCGTGTTCCGGAGATCCGGGATGCGTTCCTGGATCGCCTCCTCCATTTTCACCTTGTCCTCGTCAGCAAGGATCACGATGACCGCCCCCTGCCGGCGGTTCTCGTTCGCCAGGATCAGTTCCTGCAGGATCGTGAAGATCTGCGGCGACCATCCCAGGATGACGGTATGTCCGCTTTCAATGACCAGCGAGCGGCCCTTGCGCAGCGCTTCCAGCTTTTCCTGGAGTGAGTTGTTCAGGATGCCGATCAGCGCGCTGACGACGAATATGCCCCCCATCGTCACCGCCAGCATCATCAGCAGGAAGAAGATCGAGCCGGTATCCCCGCCCATGGTGCCCGAATCGAGGGTGCGCAGCAAGCCCATCCACGCAATGTCCCAGAAGGACAGGCCATCCGGCGCGCTGCCGGTCATACGGACCAACGCTGCCGCGGCCAGGATGATGATCGCCGAGACCACGAACAGGCCGGTGATCAGGGCGGGCGTGCCGCGCGACATGTAGTTGTCGAACCAGTACTGGATTCTCTGCCTGAGGCTGTGTTTGCGCATTCTCCAACTCCCAACAATTACCGGCAGATTATAGAGGACTTCCCCGGCAGCGGGCATGGCAATTTCATGACGGAGTCCGTAAGAAAATCGCAATCTCTTAAGGGTAATATTGGGATGAACCGTGCTGTCCAGCCACCGGCACGCTTTGTTATAATTCCAACAGGAGCTTGATGATGTTTAATTCTGAGGGACCTGACCGCCGGAAGGAAGAGGAACGCATCCGCGAGGAGGGCCGTCTGCCTCCCGGCCAATCGCTGACTTTTAAATTCCCTGTGCTGCACTATGGGCCGGTGCCGGCCTTTAATCCCGCCTCGTGGAATTTGCGCATCTGGGGCGAGGTGGAGCAGGAGCAGAGCTGGAACTGGGAGGAATTCAACCGCCTTCCCCGCACCCGCCTGCGGATGGATATCCACTGCGTGACCCGCTGGAGCAAAATTGACACGCTCTGGGAGGGAGTCTCGGTCAAATCACTGGTGGAGAACGGCCTCATCAAGATCAAGCCGAACGCCACCCATGTCATGCAGCATGCCGAATATGGCTTTACCGTGAACCTGCCGCTGGATGTAGTTCTGCAGGAAAACTTCCTGCTGGCGACCCACCTCAACGGCGAACCCATCTCGCCGGATCACGGCTACCCGCTTCGGGGAGTGGTGGGCTTCATCCCCGGGAACAAGGGGCTGGAGACTCCCTACTTCTGGAAGGGCGCCAAGTGGCTGCGTGCCCTGGAGTTCATGCCGCGTGACCGGCGTGGGTTCTGGGAGCAGGCTGGCTATCACAACCGTGCCGATGTCTGGCGCGAAGAACGCTTCGGTTAAATGGCGGGCGGGTCCAGAAAGGACCCGCCGGGTCTTGTATGGTGAAATGGAAGCCTAAGGTCTCTTTTCGAGTGTCACAGGGATATCCGTTTTTTCGGTGCCTCGCATCACTGTCAGGACGATCGTATCCCCCGGCGATTTATTGCCGATCAGGTAGGCAAGCAGATCGTCGAAGCGGCGTACCGGCTGACCGTCCACGGCAACGATCAGGTCCCCCCCGGCCATCAGGTTGGCGATGTTGGTGGACTTCGTCCCGGCTTTGATGCCCGCCTTGTCGGCCGGGCCTCCCGGTACGATGGAGGTCACGTATGCACCGGTGAAGGACTTCAGTCCAAGGGCCTGAATGACCGTCAGGCTCATGTCGTCCATCGAGGTGACGCCCAGGTAGGGGTAATCGTATTTGCCTGCTGCGATCAATACGGGTACGACCCGCTTGACCACATTGACGGAGATGG